>JAHJDP010000033.1 GCA_018831195.1 Candidatus Eisenbacteria bacterium
GAGGTGGGTGGCGAAGGGCGCAACCTTCAATTCTGCCATCGCATCGTGAACTTTGATCTGCCATGGAATCCGATGCGTATCGAGCAGCGTATCGGCCGTATCCACCGCATCGGGCAGGAGAAGGAGATCGAGATTGTCAACCTCTGCGCCCGCGGGAGTGTTGAAGATCATCTGCTCACAATACTGGATAAGAAGATCAATCTTTTCGAGCTGGTCATCGGCGAAGTGGATCTGATCCTCGGGCAATTGGAGGACAAGCGCGAATTCTCCGAGCGGGTTCTCGAAGCCTGGGCCTCTGCCAACACCGACGAAGATGCGGCGGCGAATTTTATCGGCCTTTCGCGTGAGCTGGAACGGGCCAAAGAGAAGTACGAACGTATCAAGTCCCTGGATGACTCGCTCTTCGGCGAAGATTACGAGGTTTAACATGGATCCACTGCAATTCGCGACCCGCGTATTGGATTTGCACGGCGCCGTCGTTGAAGGCAAGACCGCCGTGGATGCTCATGGCAACCAGATCTGCACCCTGCACACACTCCTACCCGCAGAGCTCGCTGCCCGGCTCGAGTGGGAGGAAGAATCCAGGCTGGCAACGAGGCCGGGAACGGACAGCAACCTCCGATTGATCGGTTATGGATCCGCCGACCTCGAGATGCTGCTGGATCTCGTGCGCACGCAATGCAGCGCCGTTAGGATTCGCGGCGACCTCCCTTGGCCGCGCCCACGCAGCCTCGCCAATGAGGCGCAGGAAGCCTTTCGATTTAGGACGCGCGTCCAAATGACCCTGCGTGAGACTCAGCCCTCGCATGCAAACTACCTTCTCGTGCACTACTTGCTGAATGCCGTCAGCGAGGAGACCTACGAAAGCCTGATCGCAACCATGGTCAATCAGGCGACGCTCTCCCCTGTTGGAGAGCTCATCCAACAAATCGGAGACCCCCAGGTCTTTGTTCCCCGCCGGGGCGGCGATCTCATGGGCGGCGGAACGCTCAAAGAAGTCGCCCAAGCGCTTCAGCGCGAGGCGTCGCGGATGGTCCATCGCCGGCTCGATCCATTCCGAGAGAGCTTGGACCGCCGCCGGAACCGAGACGCCCAGCGCCTGCATGGCTATTACGAAGCGCTGGCCCAAGAGGTATGCCGGAGGAAGACCCGCGGGCGGAAGCTCAGCGCCACGCAGGTCGACGCCAAGTTGGAGAGCATTCGAGGGGAGTATGACCGCAAGGTGCGGGATCTTGACATGCGATATGCGTTGCGGGTGCGCTTGAAACCGGCGGCCGTGATGCAGGTCGACATGCCGGTGCTCCGCGCCACCTACGATCTCCGATATCGCCGGGAGGAACGCATCCTGCCCATTACCTGGAATTCCCTCCTGGGCCGCTTGGAATCGATCCCCTGCGACGAATGCGGCAAGGGCAGCCTTGAGATGACGATCGATGATCGGCTGCGCGTGCTGTGCTTGGAGTGTGCCGGGAAATCATCCTGATATGGGGTGCGCTTATGGATTCTCTCATCGCCCTGGACAACCGCAACCACAGACCTTGTTTGGATCTGTATGGCGGGACGATTTCGGACCCGAAAGCGCGGTTGATGTGGACAGGAATATATGAAAGCCACAGCCATCAGAGACTACCGCAAATTGAAGCTCAAACGTCCATCCATGAAATGAATGCCAAGGCGGGCGAGTTGGAGCATTAGATGTTCCTGCCACGTGGGTTCCGGCGCCGGGATTGGCGACTGGAGCGTCGAATCATAGACTTCTGTAAGATTGAGCGGCCCTTTAGCCGGTGATTCCTTTGCGGATGACCGGTTCTGGGGCGCTTCGAGATATTTTGCTGCTTCAGGAGTCTCGCGCGACGCCCGGGTCTCCCTCTCAACATCTTTTTGCGCAACCGAGGGCGTCTTCTCCCTTCTCAGCGGCTCTGCCGCCGCAACTTGCGGAATCTCTTCCTCCACCTTCGGCGCTTCCAAAACAACCTGCGGAATCTGTTCCTCTATCTCCGGCTCTGCCGCCGCTGCCGGCGACGCCGCTGCCGCCGCGACCGGCGCGGATTCCCGTTCAACCTGCGCCAATCTCTTTTTAAACCCACTCTGATACGTCGTCACAATCGGCCTTATCCTCGGCGCGATTCCCAGCGAAGGCGCATAAACCAACTTCGCCCCCCCCACTTCCACATCAACCATCGGCTGCCCGGTTAATACCCAGTTCGACGGAAGCCAATTATCCGCGATCCGAATCTGATACCGGGCCGATGGAATATCCCGAACCTTGTACATTCCTGAGTTGTCCGTGAGCCACTCGGCCACATGCGTTCCTTCCTGCGTCAACACCATTCGAATCCCGCTAACCCCGCCCTCCTCAGAATCCCGGGCGCCATTATGATTATCATCTTTAAATACGAGGCCGGAAACTTCTCCACCCCGCGTCAGCGGAATAGCAATCTGCGTTTCATTTCCGGCCGATACATGAACCTCCAGTGGAAGCTTCTGCTTTAAAAAATATCCGGAGGGCAGCGTCTCCTGATTCAGATCCAACCAATAGATCCCCGGATTCATCGCCTCCCAATCAAATTGCCCCGCCCGGTCAGTGATCCTATGACTCCCCTCCATCAGCAGAATGACACCCTCGATGCGCTCCTCATCGAGATCGGGATACCCATCCATATCCTCGTCCAAGAAAACAACGCCGCGTACGCCGCCTCGAACCGGAGACCAAACAACCGGCAGCGCCTCCGCTGAAGAGAAAGTCAGCCGCACTTGCCACCGATCGAATTCCAACTCGCCGTTGTTAGTCCGGAATCCGGCATCGGAACTTAGCCATAACTTTCCACCCAATCGCAGGCCTAATTTGGGATAGACACGATCCTCTCTCACCCGATCGTTGATATTAATGACGGAAGAAACCCATCGCGACGCAAACATTAGACTTGCCGTCACACCCCTTCTCCATGAATTCCACGCAACATCTCCGGAAAGTGACGTCGCCCACGTCGCGTTATCGCTGACTGTAGAGCGTCCATGATCATCATTAAGGTGAAACGCCACATGCCACCCCGGCGCCTGCCAACCCAGATTGAATTCCAGCCCATTTGTGCGTCCCGAGCTGCCCGACAGATGATTCTCCGCCAGCCCCCACTTCCACATTGCCGTGGCCAGAATCGGGCCCAAATTATGCGAGGCCATGATGCTCATATCGCGTTCTTGGGTTTGCGAGCGGCTTCCGGAGGCTTCGCTTTCGTAAGAATTGCTCCCCGCCGTTATCTCCACCCCCGGCCAAGAAGAGGTGAGAATGCGCCCTCCAAAGCGAATGCGGGATGTCGATGATTCCGGCGAATCCTTCGACATGTATGAGCGGCCGCGGGACGAATCAACATTCATCCATAGCTTGGCAAAGGGACTCACATTAAAACTTGAATAAAGAGCGACACCATCCCTGTTGTGGGCCCATCCGGTATATCCATCCGACCCATAATAGGTCCGGCCCCGGATCTTCAACTTCGCACTTTGATAATCCAGATGAAACAGCCCGCTGTTCCCCCGCGAAATCCCGGTGTAAGCGCGGGTCCTGGAAAACCCCGTTTCGTATCGAAGATTCAGCTCTTGGGTGGGATTAAAACGGGCCGTGATACTTGTCAAATCATCCTTGTGGTATTGAACTCCTTCCTCGCCCTGTCGAACATAATCGACACTAAAAGCGAACTTCCTAACGGTCCCATATTCAATGCCGGCGCCCCACGTCGGAATCACTTCCGGCATGCGCCCCTTGCCGGCAAGAAACCGTCCCGTCCACTCACCCCTCTGCCCCTCGAACGCTACACCCCGGGCCGAAATTGATTTTGTCGTGACATCAGGATATTCCCGGTGAACATCGCCGAGATTCAGTTTCCACGATTTATCGAGCCAGGCCAGGTGAAAGCGCTGATTCTTCCAAGAAGTAATTCCTGGATTTTGGGTCTCCGTCGTGAAATCGGCTTCCATATCGATCTGGGCGCTTGGACTGATATTTCCCTTGGTATCAAATCTAATCCCATAAAACGGCTGATTTCCTTGGGTCGCTCCCATCCGCATCATGACATTCAACGGCAGCCGCTTGTATCTGCCAGGTGCTCGGTGCGATTTATAAACGGTAGTCAGGACCTCTGTTTCGGAATGAACAGGCTGGAGCCCGGTCATGGCATTATTTTGATCAGCCTTGAGTTCAAGTATATACAATGTCTTCTCACGATCGTTATCCGGCGGGGTCATCGTCGCGGAAATTTGCCGACTCTCTCCCGGCTCCAGTCTAACTTTTGTCTCGGATAGCCTCGTCTCGCAGAGTGGAATCGAAAGGGCGCTGATATGGTAGACATCCGTCCTATTCCCGGTATTTTGCAGCTCAAATAGATGCTTGACCTCGCTCCCCGCCTCACCCTCCAGACCATCGGTCAGCGACCTCACGTACATTCCGCTTGTCGGAGCGACTTCGACATTGAGCACTGCATTCTCAAGCCTGCGAAATTCGGGAATCGTTTGCGCGCGAACAATAATCTTATGCAACGAATCGGCCGAAGCCTGCGATGGAACCCAGAGGGTAAATGGAATGGTCCAAATGGCGTGTGCGGGAATAACGACCTGCTTTCGACCGGTCACGGGGACCCATTCATCAGGGGCATCAATCTCAAGCTGAAGTTTTAGCGAGTCGGATTGCAAATTTTCGATCTGATAACTGCAGGTGAAAAAATCCCCGGCCCTTGCCGGCGCCCTTTGAACTCCCGAGATATACGCTTGATCGAATTCCTGCAGAAGAAATTCAGGCCTCCCCTGCGCGGGTTTGGCCGCAAAACCTAAAATGAGCGCAAGCATCCCCAGACAGGCGAAAACAGGCCTGCTGCAAAGCTTGGTCCTGCAAATGCTAGATGTATTCAATCCGGAAGATGAGTCCCAAGCTATAGGCGCCCGGATCAGTCTCCCAATCGATCTTAACCAACGCATCGAGGGTGATCCGCGCCGCTCCTCCTTGAGGATTTTCAACGACGACAGCCTCATGGCTTTCGAGTCTTTGATAAGCCTCCTTGCCTTCGTTATCCAACTTCCACATCAGATCCGAACAGGGCTTGCCCGCTCCCACCGGCTCGAACACTTCCTGGTCAGACCTTATGGTCAATATCCACCCGCGGGTCGATTCACCCGGTTCGATCTCCAAGGAAACGGCGTAATTCCCCCTCGCTTGGTCGATCTCCACATATCCATCATCAACTGACGCTGCGGTGACCAACGGTGCGTGCACCCTTTGTATTTCAGCCCGCAATTCCGGTCCATCGGCCCGGGCACTTGTCGCTGGAGCCATAGGGCCCGCGAGTATAGGGATTAAAAGCAACAATGCCCGAATCTTATGGCGCGTCATGCGTGTTGACTCCTAATTCAGTTTGAATTGCAGACGGGGTTTGTAGACACCGGCCGCGCAATTTTGCCAGTCAAGCAGCATCCGATATGAAAGTTCCACGGCCTGGCCGTTCACCCGGCTTTCGCCGGATGTGATGGTCTTCCAATCATTCGAAATGAAATCGTATTGTCTTTTATCCACAGACCACTGCAGGGGAATTGGACCCTCCCGCAGAACCGAAATATCATCCCGATCAGTTTTAATACTCAGGGTCCAAGGGGTGTTGCTGAACAAGGTCAGTTTGAAGGGTGCGGGGACATTTAGATATCCCGCCATGAAATCCGCAGCCGTCGGCGAAGGAAGGGCCCAGACAACCTGATCGATTTCCAGTTTTTGCAGCTGAGGCACAAAGAACTGTACTTCAACCCGGACCTCATTCCCCAGTGCGGAAACCGACAGGCACCCGATGGCAAGCATCACGATCGCCGCCACGCCAAAATCAACCGCACAGCGGGCGCCAAAGCGCCTGATCCGGCGGGCGCTGGCGCATGCACCACAATGGGCGCCCGGATTCGTTTGTGATCGCTTCACCGGAATCATTACTCGCCGGCCTTCCCCTGGCCTAAGAGAATATCCTCATTATCCCCTTCAATCTGGAACATCTCCTCCCCCGCGATGAGGTGATCCCCGCCGAAATCGATTATCGCAAGGGCCGTGTAGATGCCCGGCGGCAGCTTGGTGTCGGTCGTCACGACCAATTCGCGTTGATTTCCCGGAAAGAGCCAAAACTTTCCGCCGGAATTAAAGCTCAGCGATTCGACAACCCCGCCTTGCGCATCCCGCAACTCAACGCGGCCATCGCACCGCAGGATGCAGTTTCCGGCATTCTTGACGGAGGTCAGTATTTCCCGGCCGTGCTCCGCCGGATTCACGCCGACAAATGTGACTTCCGCATCCGGCACCTCTGTTCCCTGGACATTTTGGAAGATTCGAATACCGATCCGCTGCTTCAAAAAGACCTGATATCTCCTGCCTTCAATCTCACGTGTGCTCGGCTCCGGCGTGCTGACCTCTTCAATATATAGTTTCGTCCAATAACTTCCCCTCGCATTTTCGGGCACCGCCATTCTCAGCATGGCCCGCTTTGTTTCACCAGGCTCGAGTTCCACTAACTGGTCGCCAATGGAGATCCACGGAGCGCAGCTTCTATCGACCGCACCCGGATCCCGATCCTCTTCCTGGCCGTTCGGGTAAACATGGCAGTCGGCAAGGTACAGTTTCAGGGTTAGAGGGAGTTTTCCGGTATTATGCATCGTGATCGTGGCACCCCCCTGCGATCCGGCTTCTATGGCCAGATGCTGTTCCATGGGGGAAGCGACAAAAGCCGCCACACAAGCGCCCGGCGGCAGCAGCGGCAGCAATAAGATCGCGAAAGACAGGGCTATAACAGTACGCCGCAGCAAACCGGTTTTCATCTCCATCCTCCAGTTTCGACTTCTCTTCCCATCCGTCCGGGTGTTTTATAAAAGCTGCCACGCGGATGCTTCCAAAACCCATGTTATGGCAGATGGGTCGTTAACGTATAGGTCAAGGAAATGCTGTAGGATCCCGGTATATCCTTTGTCCAATCGAGCAAGACCTTGGTTTGTATATCTACCGCATTATCCGTAACGGCGCTGTCGTGCGACAGAATTTCGGTATCCGTCGTAGAGAGAGTGATATAGGAATCGGCCCCGTTTTGGATCGTGCCGGTCGGTGTGTTGGTGATCTTTATGACGAGATCGTCTTCAGCCTTGTCATACGCCCCGGGACAGGACCATTCCCCATTGCGTTTGACATTGAGATCCCATGTATCATTCGTGCTGAGGGTCAGCGTCGTCGCATCGGCCGCGGATTCAATAAAACCGGCGTCAAAGGCCGATTCACCGGCGGCATCGACGGAAAGGGTGAGAATGCCCGACACGTCCCCGCTGATATTCAGCGCACTCAGACGCGGGACAGCGACTGTCAGGGAGGTTGTTTGGATCTCCTGAGCAAAAATCGGGCATAGTGAGAGCGTCAGGAGCGCGCACAGAAATAGACGGAATGATGGCCTGACGGACCTCATCCGTTCCTCCTTGAACTCAACCGTGCCGTCCCTGGCAGGTTTAGCCGCCGCTAATCATGCGACGGATGGCGCATTGAGGGCCTGGCCTAAAATCCGGTTGGCCGGCGGCGCCGGCAACAACCGGATCGCCCCTTTTTGTCCTCTAGTTTGTCTCCATTGTATAAACCAGAGTAATCGAGTAGACGCCCGGAATATCCGTTGTCCAGTCCAGGAGCACTCTCGTCTGAATTTCGACGCTGTTGTTGGATACACCCGTTGGATGAGTGAGCATGGCTTGTTTCGCCGCCGGAGGTGACACATAGCTGTCATAACTGTTTTGGATCGTTCCGGTGGGTGTATTGGTTATCTGAATCAGCAGATCAGTTTCATCCTTGTCATATGTGCCTGGACACGTCCATACGGCATTATAATTGACACCGAGCTGCCATTGTTTGTTGGCGTCCAGCGTAAGGATTGTGGCATCCGCGGCTGATTCCACATATCCAGCGTCATAGGCTGACTCGCCTGTCCCATCTTGGGTCAAAGTGAGTAGCCCCGTGAGATCGCCGGCGATGGAAATCTGGCAGAGTTCCGGGATGGTTCCGCCAATCGTTGAGTTCACCGTGTCGGACTCATCGGCGGCCCATACTGCTGTCATGCTCAATGAAAGCGCGACAAAACAGACAAAGAGTAGTCTACGCATTACTTAAACCTCCAGGCCGAGTTGTGCTCTGACCCAGTCGTTCTCAAGAACCCCTGTTACCATTCCTTTGGCATGAGGGCTCCCTTTTCTGAGCATCCTGCCCAGTTGGTCTTCAGCATCCAGAGCTAATCGAAGGCTCTGCGCTACCTAGCTCATCGGGAAATTCAAAAAGGATATTTAGTCGCGTTTGGGCAACAGGACGGAATCCGGGGCACAAAATTTACCAATTTCAGGCTGATTCTGTCGGCGCCCCCAAAGACCCGCCCGTTTAGAATCCAAACGGCGCTGAAAGACAGGAATTATTACGCTTGGTCTGTATTAGGCTATGACATATTGCGATAGCGGAATTATCTCGCAATTCACTTTAGATGCGGACGGGCCCTGCCGGGGCGACCGCGGGGCGATATGTTGGACCTGATCTAATCCCCGGAAGAGTTCAGCCCCTCCTCCACGACCCTGCAATACAAATTGACCAGCTCCATCTCCCGGATTGAGCCGCAGAGAGTCTCCGTCAGATTCGGATGGCCGACGACAATCGCGAGGCTCTGGGCCCTGGAAATGGCGACGTTAAGGCGGTTCTTGTTGAAAAGAAAATCAATGCCGCGGGGCGAGGTGTCGCCCGCGCTGGCGCACATGGAGACAATGACCACAGGAGCCTCCTGCCCTTGGAACTTGTCGATGGTTCCAATACGCGCCCCGGGTCCGAGAGCCTGCTTCAGCTTTCGGATCTGCATGTTGTAGGGCGCGACGATCAGGATATCGTCAAGAGTCAACCGGCCGGCGTTCTTCCCTTTCTTATCCGTGTGTTCCAGTTTCAGGAGGCTTTGTATGAGGCCATCGATCGCATCCACCTCCTCATCGCTCCCCTGGACATTGCCGGCATGTTCCACCGGAATAAAGAGAAGCCCCGCTTCCCGGGTCATCGCCATCGATGGGGCCGGCGTCTCTTTAATCCGCCCCTTTATTGCGCCGGATCCGGCAACCAGGATTCTTCTGGCCGCCGTGTGCTTCTCGGGCTGAAGCCGGCCCTCATAAACCGCCTCCGAGATAAACCGGCACAGCTCGGGATGAAGCCGCCAGGTCGTCCCGAGAAAGATCCCGAGATCATCCGGAATCGTGGCGTGATCCTGAAGAAGGTATTCGAGCGTGGACAATCCGCTTTCCCCAGGATGCGATCCCCGCGTCGGCTGGCCGAGCTGCATCTGATCGCCGAGCAGAACCACATTCCGGGCACTCGGGATCATTCCCGCAAGGTTGGCGATGCAAACCTGTCCCGCCTCATCGATGAAGAGATAATCCAGCGAGCCAACGGCTTCAGGTCTGACAAAAGCCCAAGCCGTCCCGCCGATCAGGTCATACCTGCCGATGGCCTGCTTGGTACTCGCCTCATGCCGGATCCCGGTCTCTTCAAAGAGCGGATCGTCAGGCTCGCCTCCCACCTTCGCGGCGGACAGGCCGACACCCGCTTTCTTGGCGAACTCCGCCACCTTCCCCATCAGATTGCAGATCGCCTTATGGCTGTTGGCGCTGATCCCCACCCGTTTCCCGGCCTGCAGGAGCCCGAGGATGACGTGGGCCGCCGTGTGGGTCTTGCCCGATCCGGGAGGACCTTGGATGCACAAGGTCGTATCCCGCATGTTCAGCGCCGCATCGAGCGTCCCGGCGAGGATATCTTCACCTTTGCGGAGGAGCGGTCCCTTCATCCTTTTGTGAATCCGTGGACGGCGGCGGTGCAGATAATCATCAAGGGCGGATGGGAGTTTGTTCGATTTTTGATATTCTCTGACAACCCTCTCGATCGAGGCCTCGATCGATTCTGTCCCCACGTGATCGTCAGGGACCAGGCTGAGTTGGGCCGGCGGCGAGCTTCCGATCTCCTCAAACGCCTCCAGCGCTTTGGGACCGGCTAATAGTAACACCCGCCCCGCATCCATATCGATTTGCCCGATCTTGACTTTCCACCCTCGATGCCCGGCAATTTCACAAATCGACCCAACAGTGAGCTTGGTATCTTGATCGGGATCGAAGCGATACTCAAATCCTGTTGATTGTTTGATGGCTACTGCCGGCATGCGTGTCCGTTTGAGCCCCGCAAGGCAACCAAGGTCATCCCACAATTCCTCATCCGTCATCTCGTGACGATTGTAATACTCCCACCACATCGGCTTCTGCTCACGGCGGTGGAAGGTGACGAGCCAAGCCAGCAGCTCGCGGATACGCCATTGGTCATCCCTCTTTGATGCCGGTGCCGTGGAAGCGCCGCTGGAGGCCTCTGTGGAGGCGCCGTCCGGGATGGAATCCAAAAGCTCCTGGCTCAGGATCTCCCGCGCGGTCGGCTCCCGCATCGCCTCCGCGGGAGCGGCCGCCCCGGCGTCCGGGATATAGTCAATCCGCCATTTCTTTTGCAGGCCGCGGAGCCATTCAGTGAGCTTGTGGGTGGATTCGCAATCCTCTTTGTTATAGTTGCGGATCTCGTTGAGGATTTTTGACGTTTCCCATGTGGCGCCGTCCTGAGCTTCCAGCCACCGCTCGTAGAAGAGGATCGAATCGCCGGCGGTCGCAACCTCCGCTTCCCGGCCATCGAGATAAAATTGCTCGACCTTCTTGAGCGAATAGCTCGGGAGACCCATCCGGACACCCTGTTGTACAATCTTATAAAGGTCGACGAAGACGCCGGCGCGAAGGAGCGTGTCCACCTCATTCTCGCGCGTCGCATACTTCGTCATGAGCCGTTTTATCGCGGTGACCTCGTAGGCGGCGTAATGGTAGATGTGCATCGCGGGATCTTTGTTCCACCGGGCGTAGGCCCAGTCGATGAACGCCTCGAACGATTTTTTCTCGTGACGCTCGTCGTGCGCCCACCAGTCGTGGTAGGTCAGCTCTGGATTGGTGATCGGCTTTGGGCTTCGGGAGGCACGCTTTGGCGTCTCGATGGTGACGGCGCCGAGGAGATACTCGAGCCCGCCCTTGGCTTGGGCTTGGGCCTGGCCTTGGAATTGGGCGAGCGGATAACCCTCGATGTCGAAAGTCACATCGTTTTTGGAGGCCGGCGGGAGGAGGGCTAATCCGCGGGCCGGGTTTTGCGGGTCGGGCTTGATTTGTTCGAAATGAGGTTTGTTTGTCGTTTTTGTGAGCATTTGCAGCCGGGCCTGCTCGCACAGCTTTTCCTGCGTTTCGGCGCGCATCTTGGGGACTTTTTTGCGGTGCGCTTTGGCGAGCTGCGCGACGGTCGTGACCTTGACGTTCTTGAGACGCTCGATCTGGATGGTGGTGATGCCGGCCACGAGGCTCAGGTGGTCGTGTTCTTGGAGCCATTGCCCGGCTGTGCTTTCCCAGCGGCCATTTTTGCCTTCACCGAGCGGTTCGGGCGGGTTTTGGGGATCTTGGGGATCGAAATTGTTTTGTTGCGCCAGGAAGCCGCGCTTGAGGAAGAGGTAGTAGAAGAAGAAATCATCGGTCCGGAATGATTTTTGGGTTCCGTCCCCGAGGACGATTCTGATCAGCTCCGGTTTTGTGCCCTGGACAGCTTCCAAGATCTCGGCGAGGCAGCAGAGCTGGATAAGGAAATAGGGCTTTGTCTGCAGGGAGAGCTTCGTGTCCCAGACTTCGTAACTGTAATTGCCGAGTTTGGAGGGCTTGCCAGTCTTTATTAAGAAATCGGCGTATCCGGTTAATTTTTCGTGGGATAGGGCGGCCTGGTAGATGATGCCGCGACCCTCCGCCATTGCGGCGGCCGTCTCCCCGACACGATCAGCTCCGGTGGATATCTCGCATATATCCTTCTGCGCGGCCTTTAATTGGGCGAGGAAATCGCGCTCGTGTTCGAGGCCCCTTTTCCGGATGAGGATAGCCTCGTCGGCCGATGCGTCAGGTTGTGTTCTGTCCGGGTGCTCGAGATAGAGGCGGTCCATCCAGGTGATGTACGGGTTTTGAAGATAGTTTGTGAGGTCGGTGGGCGAGAATTGGATGGATGCGCCGGATTTTTTCATAACGTATCGTTCATCGGATTCAGCCTAACACCATCTTCAACCGTGGGCGTTTCTCTTTGACGGGCCACCTTTCCCGACTCTCCCGGCAAGCAATCCACCCAGCACCCCGGCTGCAGCCGTGAGGGCGAACTCACCAAGAGCCTGCAGGCTGATGGTGAAGCCGGGGAACAACATGGTGATGCCGGCGATGACACCAGCGACGGCCCCGTAGCGCCATGCGGCGCGATGGGCGCCGCGGGCCGCCCACGCCGCCGCAAGGAACGTCAGAATGACCCCAATCACAAACCATGAAGAACGGCCGAACTGCTCGGCGAAC
>JAHJDP010000034.1 GCA_018831195.1 Candidatus Eisenbacteria bacterium
TCCCGGAGCCGGTGGAACGGAGAGGACTTCAGCCTCTCTGCTTCCCGCAAGGCCGTCGATTTCAATATGGATCCGGCTGCCGGGCAGAAGGGTCATCGGTTCCCGCTGGGAAACGTAGATCCGGGCTACAAGATCATCGATCGTTTCCACTTGGCACATGGCTCCGTCGCCGAGACGCAGCCGGCCGGATATCGGCGTGGCGATATCATGCGCCAGACGGAAGAGACTCTCGACAGGCAAATTGAGGTCGCTCTCTTCAAGACCCGCGGGGGCGATGCGGGCGACGATTTGACCCGCTTCCACCTGCACGCCCATGGAGGCATTGGAATGGATCGCCGGCGGCAGATGCATCGGGACCGCGATGCTGACGCGCGCCGGTCCCCCCACATCATGGCTCTCCACTTGCAGGGTTCCGCCTTGACGGTGATCGATTATCCGGCTCTGCCACCCTGACCTTGCTTCGCGCAGCTCCCATTTTTGAGCCGGAAGAAGTTCACAGGGGGCCATAACCCTGGCTCGCCCGGGAACAAGAATCGCCAGCAGCACCAATCCCACAACGGACACAAAGATCAATAAGAGAGTTTCTCGTGTCGAACCCGCCCTTTTCACTTCTCATCCTCCCCCTGCAGGGGTTCAGCCGCCTGCCAAAGACTCCGGAATATTTCTTCGTAGGATGCCACAACAGAAGGTGTTCGGCTCCAGAGCAGAACTTCGAAATTCCCAACCATGCCGCTGGAGGTCCAGTTGCTCGAACCGGTAAGGAGATCCGAACCATCTGCCAGTGCGAATTTTGCATGCAGTTTGCCGGAGCGGGGCGGCCAGATCCTCAGCTGCATTCCCCGGGAGACGAGGGCCGCCCACGGTCTCTCATTCTCATCGACCGCTGCTTGTCCGTCCATAACCATTTCCACCACAACGCCTTGCTTGAGAAGAGTTTTAATCCACTGGGCCGTCTTCTTATCGGTGAACTTGTACATCACGATGCGCAGTGTATCCTGGCAACTTGCTAGAAAATGGCGGGTTACGGTTCTTGGATTCACGGCCTGGGAGTGAAATACAAGGGTCTCTCCCTCTCGGGGTTCCGAAAAGTCTGGATTAGATTCTGCTCGTATCATGCTTGACCCAAGAATGAGAAGGAAGGAACAAAGAAAAAGGTGCTGTCGCGGCACCCGGATTAAATCGATCATCTCGTATGGCAACTCCATCCGGCCTGCTGTGGTCTATCAGCCCATGTCATCTGATACACCTCAGTTTCCTAACAAATCATAGGACAACTCCGGGGGGATGGCAAGCGATCCCGGCCCAGGGTTGATCCATCGGCATCGAGGGATGTCGACTTATCTTGCATCACACCTTGATGTTACCGGAGAGGTTATCGGCTCACCAAGGGCCGGTGGGGCTTGTCCTGCCTTCCTTTGATGGGCAGATGCGTCCGGCTGAAGTAATCCTGTGTCATCGCCCGGACCTTGCCGTTGAGCGCGACCAATGCTATCAGATTCGGGACGGCCATGAGACCGAGCGCAAAATCGCCATAGGCCCAGACGATCTCGAGGGATTTCACGGCGCCGAGAAAAACAAATCCGACAAAGAAAAGTTTGTAGAATGGAACCCATCGGACACCAAAGAGATATTCGACACAACGATCGCCATAGTATGACCATGAGATGATGGTGGAGAGGGCGAAGAGAAAAACACAGAGGGTCACGACGAGATTGCCCCAGTTTCCAAAGGGGGCGAGACCCCGCTGGAAGGCCCATGCGGTAAGGGCCGAAGAGTTCTGCAACATGGCGCCTTTGAGCATTGGTATCGCGCCGGCCCAGGGTCCATCCGTCAGAACGATCGAACCATCCTCACTCACTTCAAGAGATCCGGAGACCTCCTCATCGCCGACGATAAGACGGATATTGTCAACGATGCCGTCGTTGGCGAAAAAGGCCAATCCCTCGGGAACGCCATCTTGTACATTAACGGAGCCAATGAAAGGCTCCTGCTGCCGGATTTCATCCTCGGTCATGGGATGGAGCCTGTGGACTTCAGGAAGGGCGCGAACCTGGATGCGGCTGAGCGGCGCGATCGAATCGGGTTTGCGGTTATCCCAGACGCCGGTGCTGAGGATGACGAGACCGGTAAATGTACAAATGACTATTGTATCTATGAAGGGGCCGATCATAGCGACGACGCCTTCACGCGCCGGCTCGGTCGTCTTCGCCGCGGCATGCGCGATCGGCGCGCTTCCCTGGCCCGCTTCGTTTGAGAAGAGCCCCCGTTTAACGCCCCAAAGCAGGGTAAGGCTGAAGATACCGGCGGCCGTCCCGCCGAGACTGGCCCGCGGTGAAAAAGCCTCGGTGAGGATTTGAGCGAAAACGCCCGGGATCTTACCCGCATTGATGACGAGGATGGCAAGCGCGCCGACGGAGTAGATAATGGCCATGCCGGGCGCAAGACGGCTGGTGACATTGCCGATCCGCCGGATGCCGCCGAGGATAACCAGGGCGACCAACGAAGCGAGGATAAGACCGACGATCCATGACGGCGCGCTGAAATCAGCGGCGGCGCTGACCGACACGGTATTGGCTTGATTCATATTGCCGCTGCCGAAGGAGGAGAAAACCCCGCAAACGGCAAAGAGGATGGCGAGGAATTTGAAGTTTTTGCCGAGGCCCTTCTCAATGAAATACATCGGCCCGCCGGAGGCTTTGCCGGCGCCATCGAAGGTGCGATAGCGCATCGCGAGGGTGCATTCGGCGTATTTTAGGGCCATCCCGAAGATGGCGGTGATCCACATCCAGAACATGGCGCCCGGTCCGCCGTAATGAATGGCGGTGGCGACGCCGGCGATATTTCCGACACCGACGGTGGCCGAAAGCGCGGTCGTGAGGGCTTGGAAGTGATTGATATCCCCCTCGTCATGGGGATCGTCATATTTCCCGCGGATGACATCAATACTGTGCCGGAATCCGCGGAACTGAATCCCACCCAAACGCACGGTGATAAAGATACCCGTCCCCACCAGAAGAACCACCAGCCAAGGAAGTTTCTCCGGCGTCGACCAAACAAGGGTGTTGCCATGTTCGACGATATCTTCGAGGATATTCCAGGTCATTCCGGCGAAGGATAATACATTGATCATGGGTTCGGTCCGTTTCTCTTTGTCCTATCCGAAGCCCCGCGCTCGAGGCGGCCGCCTGTTTCAAACATCCGTCGACCCCGGTCCTCCTCCTCGGGGGGACAGTGAACTTTATCGCGGCTTGGGGGGTGGCGAAAGGGGAAATTGCTTTTCATGCGGCCGCCGTGGCGGGGGAATTGTTTGTCTGTATCGAGCCTGAGGGGGCATACTGGTTCAGTTGGACGGAGATGGAAGGATTTACCGCTGGGATTCCAGCCATGGAAGAGAGGTATCGGATCATGTTTAAGAAAATCCTACACCCAACGGATTTCTCACCGGTCGCTATCCAGGCTTTCGAGCAGGCGGTTTCCTTGGCTCAGCGATTCGGAGCGGAAGTGCAGGTGGTGCACGCCCTTGTGTTGCATGGCTATGATCCTGCCCTCATTCGCAAAGGCCTCCCGCTGCTCGAGAAAGCCTATGAGGCGATCGAATCCGAATTGGTTCCCACCATGAATGAGTTGGCGGGAAAGGCAAAAGAGATACAAATTAACACGGTCTTTCAAAGGGGATTCTCTCCTTGGAATGCCATACTGAATCAGGCGGAAGAGTATAAGCCGGATCTGATTGTGATGGGCGCTCACGGCGCCGCTCCGGTCCGGCAATTCTTCCTGGGAAGCGTCGCCGAGAAAGTCGTTCGAAACGCTCCCTGTCCGGTCATGATTTTGAGGAAAGGACAACAGAGAATAAGCGCCTACCGGCGGATACTCCTGCCTGTCGATTTCTCCGAAGCTTCGAAACCGGCGATGGAATGCGCCATTAATCTCGCCCGTCATGACGGAGCGGAGGTCGCTCTCCTCCATGTTTTTCAGGAAGTGATGCCGCCATCTTTCTACGCGGCCGGTGGCGCCTTTCAATGGGACCCTGATCTAAAGGATCGATGCAAAGCTTCGATGAACGATCTACTCAGCGATTACCCATTGGAGGGATTGAGAATCAAGAAGCTCGTGCGCGAAGGGAAGACCTGCAAGACGATTGTTGATGTGGCTGAGGAGGAAGAAGTAGACCTCATTGTGATGGGAACCCACGGCCTCTCGGGGCTTCCCCATATCTTTCTGGGTAGTGTCGCGGAACGCGTCTTGAGAAGGGCCGATTGCCCCGTTCTCACGGTAAGGGGAAAGAAGATATAGTCTCTGCGCCGAAGGATCCTGCCGCTGAAACCAAAAGAAACCGGGGGTTCCCTGCAGAGGAAACCCCCGGGCGCCTATGATTGGGGCTTTTGCCGGGGAAGGCCCCGCCCTCAGGCCGTGGCCGGCGTCTACAGGTACCGCTGAAACCACGCGACGATACGGTTGAGCCGCTCCAACCGGTTCATCGGTTTTCCGCCCCGCGACAACCCGTGGAATTCACCCTCGAATTGTACAAGCTCCACTGTCTTCTTCTGCAACTTCAGTGAGGTAAATAGTTCCTGCGCATTGATGAGCGGGCACCTCAGATCATTTTCGCTGTGGATGATGAGAAGCGGGGTCTTCATCTTGCCTGCATAGAAATTCGGCGAGTCTTTCAAATACCGCATCGGATTTTCCCACGGATAAGCCTTGTATTTATACTTTCTGCTGTACCCGAAATCAGACGAACAATACATCGTGTACATATTTCCGGCCGATCGCTGTGTCACCGCCGCCTTGAACTTGTTGGTGTGTCCCACAACCCACGTGGTCATGAACCCGCCATAGCTGCCGCCGAGGATTCCCAGGCGCTTTGAATCGACATAACGCTTGCGGGTCATGGAGTTCACGACGGCCATACAGTCGTCGTAATCGACCGTTCCCCATTTACCGTCGATGCAACTGCGGAATTTCGTTCCGTAGCCATCGCTTCCCCTGGGATTACAGAAGGTGACAACATACCCTTTCGCCGCCAACAGATGCATCTCATGAAAGAATGTGTAACCATATTGGCACATCGGGCCGCCGTGAACCTCAAGCAGCATCGGATATTTGCGCTCCGGCTTGAATCCCGGCGGTTTCAGAACCCAGCCCTGAATTTTCGTCTGGCCGTTATGGAAGAGGATCTCTTCAGGTTCGGTCAGCCGGCACGAATTAAAGACGGCCTTATTGACATGCGTCAAACGCCGCGCCGCGCCGGAACCATTGAGCGGCAGGGTATAAATATCGCCGGCATCCATCATTCTGGCCATGGCGACAGCGGCCTGGTTGCCATCACGATGAACGGAGACGCCGATCACATTGGCATCCTCGACAAATTCCCGGCGGAGCTTGCCGGTTTTAGTGGAGAGGGAATAGAGGCGTGTGCCGCCGCGCTCACTTGAGTAGATCAGAAGGCGCTCTTCGCCGTCGTCGGTATAGGGAAGCAGGATCGCGCCGGCCGAGGCCGAGGCCGTGTCGGTGACCATCATATTGAGTGTCCAGTAATCAAGTTTGGGGGTGAGGTTCTTTTCCCTTCCGCCGGAAGCAGAAATCTGGAAGACCTGCATGGGGTGGGCATTCCACTCCCCGTCTTTGGCGTAATTGCCGAGATAGTAAATTGTTTTGCCGTCATTTGACCAGGTTGGAATCTCGCAGCTCCCGAACCGGGTCGTGAGTTTCCGCAGGCGCTTGCCATCGGCGTTGGCGAGATAGAGATCGCTGTTTTCGTAATGCCAATCAGCGTCTTCCAGCCGGTTCGAGATGAAGGCGATCCGCCGGCTGTCGGGACTCCAGGAGGCGCTGCTGTCATCATCCTCGCCAAAGGTGATCTGCCGCGCCTTGCCGCCGGCGACACCGATCGTCCAGAGATGCCACCGTTCAGCCGGCCAGTACCCATCCCCATCCAATTTGTGGGTGAGCCGGGTGATATGTTTGTAGGTCGCTTTGAGTTTCTTCTTCTCCGGATCCTCTTTGGGTTGGATCCGGTGGCCGAAAAGAATCTTCCGGCTGTCGGGGGACCAGGCCAGATCCCGCACCGGCCCGCCGGCCAGGTTGGTCAAGGGCCTCGCCTCACCGCCATCGGCGGGCAACAACCAAATTTGGCTCTTATCCTCGCGGTTTGAGATGAAGGCGATCCAACGGCCATTGGGACTCCAGGCCGGTGATCCGTCGATCTGTTCCCCGGTGGTCATTTGCCGGGGCCGCCCCCCCTTGGTCGATATGCTGTAGATGTGGGAGAGATACCGGTTCTTTTTGGCATCGGTCTTCTTGACGGCAAAGGCGATCTGTGACCCATCGGGCGACAGACTGGGGGAACCGGGCAGGGCGATACGGAATAGATCCTCTGCCTGGATAAGGCGCTGGCGTGGTTGCGGCATGCTGACCTCCATGATAAGTGGGCGATGATATTATCTCCCATAGGTTATCCCATAATATGAGGGGTCACAATCACCGGGTCGGGTGATGTCGCCGGCCGGGGAAGAGCCGGGACCGGGGCGGAACGAGGCTGAATGGGATGAAACGAGACCGGAATGAGATGAATGGGATAGGATGATGAACGAGAGAGGGCCCTCTTGGTTCGATGGACTAACTTGCGTACAATGGCGGGAGAGCCGCCCTTGTGACGGATCCCAAAATGATAGATCAGACCCGGATAGGGGAAGAATGATGGACGAGAGGGGTTCAAAAAATCCTGTGGATGATTCTTCGACCGGGCCGCCCGTCAGGTTGAAGGCGTCCTGGGCCGATACGCCATCACCGTGGGGTTTCCCGTGGGAGGAGCTTACCGAAAGACCCGAATGGTATACCCTCTTCCCCGACCAACCGCCGTTCAATGCGGGATCCCTTCTCAAGCTCCGTCTCCTCCGCAAAAAACCGGAAGATTGCCCGCGGGTTTTGAGGGGATCGGAGCCCTGGCCGGGGAATCTCCTGACATCGGCCCTGGCGCGGCATATGGATCAGGGGCCCGCGCTGTCAAAGGAACGCCGGGCGGCTGTTGGGGCGGATGAGGTCGAAGAGATTCTGGACGGGCTTGCCGCGGGCGAGACGCTTTCCAATGACGGATTGGAGAAGCTGCTGGCCTCCGCGGCTGATCCCTACCGCTCCCGGCTCGTGGAACAGGCCACGGCTATGACCCGCCGGGT
This sequence comes from Candidatus Eisenbacteria bacterium, assembly GCA_018831195.1. Classification (NCBI taxonomy): domain Bacteria; phylum Candidatus Eiseniibacteriota; species Candidatus Eiseniibacteriota bacterium. The sequence goes on from JAHJDP010000034.1 coordinate 7,176, forward strand.
TTTCCACAATGAGATTCTCCTTTACGCGCCCTTGTATCTTTCCAATAGCTGTACAAATTTGTGTGTTTACTGCGGCTTTAACTATAAAAACCCGCTGCCGCGCGTTACACTCTCTCCACAAGAAATCAAAAACGAAGCGATGGCTCTGGCCGCTTCCGGCATCCGTCATGTTCTTCTGCTGACAGGCGAAGCTCCAAAAGAAGTCCGCGTCGACTACATCGAAAATGCGGTACGCATTGTAAAACCCCACTTTGAAACGGTTTCGCTTGAAGTTTATCCCATGTCCACGGATGAATATGCCCGGGTGGTGCAGAGCGGCGCGACGGGTTTGACTCTCTATCAGGAGACATATGATCCGGAACTCTATCATGAAGTCCATCAGGGCGGCCGAAAGCGGAATCTTCTCTGGCGGCTCGAGGGGCCGGAGCGGGCGGCTCTCGGCGGCATGTCGAAGATCGGGATCGGCAGCCTGCTAGGGTTGGGTGACTGGCGGCATGAAGCCATGGCGTTGGGGCTTCACACCAGGGCGCTTCTGGATCTTTTCCCCGGCATCAGTATAACGGTCTCATTCCCGCGGTTGCGGCAGGCGCCGGGGGGGTACGAGCCCCCCCATCCGGTTGAAGATGAAGATCTCATCCATATGATGGCTGTGCTGCGTCTCTATCTTCCCCAGGTCGGATTAGTTCTCTCGACCCGCGAATCCGCGGCGTTCCGGGACGCCATAGCGCCGCTTCTCGCCACCCAGGTGAGCGCCGGTTCGATGACGCACCCCGGTGGATATGCCGCATCGCGGAAAGAAGAGGCTCCGGGGCGTCAATTTGACATTATAGATTCGCGGTCTCCATCGGAAGTTTCCGCCTATTTATTACGGCAAGGGACGAGGATTATTTGATGCCCACAAGAAAGAAATTTTCCATGTTTCGGGGACTCGCTCTGCGATTGATCATCTATCTGACCACGGTTGTTGTCATTGCCGAAGGGATTTTTGCTTTTGTTAATGTCGATACGCAAGCGAAGCAGCTTTTGGATGAAATGGTTCTGAGCGCCGATTTAGTCTCCGAGACGGTTGTCAGCAGCACCTGGCGCGCCATGCTGGAAGACCAGCGGGACAATGCCTATGAGATGATGAATAATGTCGGCCAGCAGAATAATATAGGCAAAGTCAGGATCTTTAACAAAGAAGGTCAAATCATGTTCTCCACCGGCCCCGACAGCGGGCAGGTGGTTGAGATGAATGCCGAAGCTTGCGATCTCTGTCATGCCGTCGAACAACCTCTGGTTCGTGTCGATATGCCGTCCCGGTCAAGGGTCTTTCACGAAGCCGGCGGCGGCCGGATGATGGGGATGGTGACCCCGATCTATAATGAGCCGGCCTGCAGCCAAGCCGATTGTCATGCCCATCCTGAGGATATCACTGTTTTGGGTGTCCTGGATGTGACGATGCCTTTGGATCGGATTGAAGAAAAGGTAGCTGATGTTCGTTTTCGAGCGGTCCTTCTTTCAGCGATTTCAGTCATCCTGCTGTCCTTCTTTATCATTTTCTTTACGCGCCGTCTTGTGGCGATGCCGGTGCGCCAACTCATCGCCGCGACGAAATCGGTCGGCGCGCTCGATCTTGACAAGCCGGTCACAATCGATACGGGGGATGAATTGGGCGCCCTCGTGCAATCGTTCAACCATATGAGGGAGCAACTCCAGGCTTCGCAGCAAGAGATCAACAATTTTACGCATACGCTCGAACGCAAAGTGGAGGAGAGAACAAAACAACTGCAGGCCACAGAGATGAAGCTGATTCAGAGCGATCGATTGGCCTCCTTGGGCCAGCTGGCCGCCAGTGTGGCCCACGAGATCAATAATCCCCTTTCCGGAGTCCTGAATTTCGCCAAACTTATGCAGCGAATCCTGACGGATGAGGGAATACCGCCGGACAGGGTCGCTGAATTCCGGACTTATCTCGATCATGTGGTCACCGAGACGGCCCGTTCCGGGCGGATTGTCACCGATCTGCTGGCTTTCTCGCGGAGATCGACCCCCCAGAGAACACCCCATGATCTGAATGAGATTATAAAAAAGACCATATCCGTCATCTCGCACCGGCTGGAACTGGGCGAGGTCGTACCGGAGCTTGATCTCAGCGATAGCCTGCCGCTGGTGACCTGTGATTCCTCGCAGGTCCAGCAGATCGTCATGAACCTCGTTCTCAACGGCGCCGAATCGATGATTGATCCCGGTGCCGTGATTATAAGAACAAGGCTCGATTCAGCCGGGGCCAATGTGATTTTGGAAGTGATAGATTCCGGTGTGGGCATCCCAAAGGAGCATCTCACGAAGATCTTTGATCCGTTTTTCAGCACAAAAGAGGAGGGCAAGGGAACCGGCCTCGGATTGGCCGTTGTTTACGGAATTGTGAATGCTCATGGAGGGCATATCGACGTCGAGAGCAGGGTAGGGGAAGGGACGACATTCCGTGTCACATTGCCGTTGGGCGACGTGCCACGCGAGAGATTCGGACCAGAAGCCTGAAAGCCCGGATCACGGCTTAATCCCCATGTTTTACCTGTTGCCAGTGGAACAAATCGAACCGGCCATCCAGGAGGAGATCGTCCGGTTCGTTGTGCGGATTTTCAGATGCGAGACAGCTGTTCTCGCCCCGATGGATATGCCGGAAGAGGCGTTTGATCCGGACAGAAAACAATATAATGCAACGCTCATTATGCGGGATATTATCGGAAGGTGCCCGGCGGATACGGTGAGATTGCTGGGGGTCACCGAGAAAGACATTTTTATCCCGATGCTGACATATATCTTTGGTCAGGCGCAGGTCGAGGGCCCGGTTGCATTTCTGTCGCTGGCCCGGCTCCGGCAGGAATTTTACGGCCTGCCGGCCTATCACGATCTGCTTCTTTCAAGGATTCTCAAGGAGACATTACATGAGCTGGGCCACACATTCGGATTGGTCCATTGTCTCGACCCCGAATGCGCCATGTCCCTCTCAATTAATGTCGGGGATATTGATAACAAGATGATCGAGCTTTGTGGAAGTTGCCATGTCCGTCTTCAAGATAAGCTTGATGATTTAGGCTGCAGTAAGTAGGACCAAGAGGAGCGAGTTATGAACAGCCAGTGGAAAATCCTGGTGGTGGATGACGAAATGGCCATGCGCGAATCCTTGGCGGCTTGGCTGAGAGAGGACGGCTATACCGTCGATGTCGCCGCCTCCGGCCGTGAGGCGTTGGAAATGGCCCGGGTGACTGAATATGATATCTCCTTTATTGATATGAAAATGCCGCCGGGGATCAATGGCATCGAGACAATGATTGAAATTCGCAAGGGGAATCCGGAAGCGACCGTGGTCATTGTGACCGCCTATGCGACCGTTGATACGGCCATCGCGGCCATAAAAGAGGGCGCCCGCGAGTATCTTGTTAAACCTTGCAATCCCGAAGAGATCTCGCTTCTTGTCGAGAGAATCATCCGGTTGAAAAACCTCCAAAAAGAAAATGTCTATCTTCGAAAAAAACTGACAAAGCAATACAGTTTTCAAGACATCATCAGCAAGAACGCGAAGATGCACGATATCTTCGAACTGATAGGGGAAGTCGCCGTTCAGAGAAGCACCGTCTTGATTCAGGGCGCCAGTGGCACAGGGAAGGAACTGATCGCCCGGGCGATCCACCAGGCGGGGAATAGGGCGGACAAACCGTTTGTCGGAGTTTCCTGCGCCGCCCTGGCTGAGACTCTGCTTGAGTCTGAGTTGTTTGGGCACGAAAAGGGATCTTTTACGGGAGCCATTGCACAGAGGATGGGGAAGTTCGAGTTGGCCGACGGCGGCACGATCTTTCTCGATGAGATAGGGGATATCTCGCCCAAACTGCAAATGGATTTGCTGCGGGTTCTGCAGGAGAGGAAGTTCTTCCGTATCGGCGGGACGGAAGAGATATCGGTTGATGTCAGGGTGATTGCTGCGACCAATAAAAATCTCCAGGAAGCGGTGGAAATGGGCACCTTCCGGGATGACCTCTACTATCGCCTCAATGTGATCAATATCCAAATTCCACGCTTGCGGGACCGCACAGAAGATATCCCCCTCCTCGCCCGTCATTTTATCGAACGGCTCGCGATCGAGACCGGCAAACCGGTTCGGGACATTTCCGCGAGCGCTCTAAAACTTCTGCTGGATCACAATTGGCCGGGGAATGTCCGGGAGCTCGAAAACGCGATCGAGCGGGCGATAGTGACTTGTCGGGGGACAATTCTCGAACCGGGCGATTTTGATTTCCTGCAGCTTACGGAAGTGAAAACGCAGAGGTGGGATGTTCCGACCGACATGCCGCTTGAACAGGTGGAGAAGCTTCTTTTTGAAGGTGTTTTGGAACGGACAAACGGCAATATAAAAGAAGCGTCGGATATCCTGGGTATCGATCGTTCAACACTCTATGCCAAGATCAAGCGGTACAATATACAGAGATAGCCATGCGGAGCGATGGCCATAAAAGAAATTTGTATAAAGATGGCTGTATAAAAAACGACTGTACAAAGATATCGGTACAAAGAAACCTTTGCAAAGATGACCGGTGGCGGCTATACCATCTTAATTTCCCGGGGTTAATCGTTTCGGCGCGGCGCCTGCAGATCCTTTTCTCTGGGAAAGAGGGGCAGGTACCGAAATGAAAGTGAGTAGAGGATGACCCCATAGGCGATGACGGCGCCGACGATCGCCCATTCCTGCCATGTCGGCCAGTAAATCATGAATCGATCGAATGACAAGACCGGCACCGATTGAGATTGCAGGGTCACGACGAATCGATTAAATGCGATTCCAAAACAGGTGAGAAACCCGCCGAGGACGAGCCATTTTGTCTGCCGTGTCCTATTGCGGTTCAGCAGGATCGTTGCGGGTAAAAGGCCGAAGATTGTCAGCTCGGCAAAGAGAACCCATGTGCCAAAGGGCTCATTCCGGTAGAATTCGGCGACATCGAATCCGCTCGACGGCGCGGTGACGACGATCCAGGCGATCGTGTCTATCAGTTTGGCAATGACATAAACCGACATGAGGATGCCCGAAATGCGGCCCAATCTCGAAAGGACATCCCTTGAGACCAGCCGCTTGTTCGACAATTTAGAGACGATCATTGATATCAGCATGATAAATGAAGGCCCGGAAGCGATGGCGGAGAGGATAAAAAGAAAGAAGGTTGTCGGCCAGATGGCGAATCCTTCGCGGAAGGCGAAAGGTTTTCCATTCAAGACGCCGAACATCCCGCCCAGTGATCCCTGGTGGAAAAATGAAAGGAAGGTTCCCAATCCGGCGAAAAGAAACATGATCCTATGAAGATTGAACTCGAGCACCAAGAATAAGGGGATCTGTTTCAACTTCCGGTTCCTGAGGATGATGGGAATATACTCTATAGCGAGCACCATTAGATATATCGAGATGCAAAAAGTCACCTCGGTGAGCATCGAGTGGACGTTTGCGTGCCAATAGGCATACCAAAACCGGATCGGTTGGCCGATATCGACGGCGAGCGTAATGATGGCGCCGCTATAGCAAATAAAACCGACGATCACCGCGGTATTCAGAACCTCTCTCATCTCTTTTTGCTTCATTAAATAGGTGAGAAATCCGAGGAAAAAGGCGCCGGCGCCGAGGGCAATAATGATGAGATCCAGAACGATCCACAGCCCGAAGGCGAAACGGTTGTCCATATTCGTGTGAAAGAGGCCTTGGCCGAGACAAAGTTTCATCGCCCAAATGCCGCATCCCAAAATTAAAACCCAGGGCAGGAGCCATGCGAGGAAGCGCGGAAGGGAGGTTCGTTCAACCTCACTCGATATAAGACCCTTATCCATTTGATTCACTCTCCGAATCACGATAGATATCTTTTCTGAGCATTTCCAGCCGGCTTTTTCCGACATCCTTTACCCAATCCTGGCGGGAGAGATAAAAGACTTTTGGAAAAGTCCGTAATGATTCCAGCAAGCGGAAGGCATGGGGGCTCTTTGACAGCTTGGCCACTGGATCCTCGCTATCCTGGAGATCGCCGAAGTGGATCGCGCGGGTTGGGCAGGCCTCGACGCAGGCGGGGATATATTCGCCCGGGTTCAGATCCCTGCGGCCCTCAGACGCTGCTTTTTCGCGCGCCCGGTGGAGCCTGCCATGACAAAAGTTGCATTTTTCCGCAGTGCCCCGCATGCGGGGGGAGACATCGGGATTCAAGCTCTTTTCCATCCCTTTGGGCCAAACCGGATCCCACCAGTTGAAGGTCCGGGCGTGATAGGGGCAGGCGGCCATACAATACCGGCACCCCATACACCGCTCGGGTATTTGGCCGACAATACCGGTCTCTGTGTCATAGTCGACAGCCGTTACCGGGCAGACATGGATGCAAGGCGCATGATCGCATTGCATACAGGGCACCGGAATGAAGACCGTTTTGAAATCGGGAAAGGTGCGGCCGTTGCCGCACTGATACACACGCAACCATGTCAGCCCGCGGTTGTCCTGAGCTTCAACCGGCGGTGTGGGGAGATTGTTCTCAACGGCGCAGGCGACCATGCAGGCGCCACAACCCGTGCAGCGATCGAGATCGATGACCATCCCATAACGTTTATCTTTTGGTTTCTTCTCACTCACAGCTAAATCATCCTCAGGGCTGCCCGGCTCACCCGCCGGACTGACCGTTCCGTGATGGCACAAAGTTGGAGAATATCCGGCCCTTTTCCGGATTTTAAATCTCCAAGGGAAACAGGATCAGGTCCGGTGGCGACCCTGACAACACCGGGCATCACCGATTCGTTAAACAATATCCACACCTGCAGGCTTCCGGCCGGTGTTGAGAGCTCCCCGGAACTTCTGTTTTTAAGTCCGAGTTTCCGCCCCGTGGCGGGATTGATCTGAGCCTGCGCCGGGAAGGGACGAAGATTCGATTCCCGATGGAGTTTTGTCAGGACCGGCGGCACGGCGCCCCCACCCGCGATGCCGGAGGAGCCGTGGGGCATGAGAATCAGCGGATACTCTTTCTCGGATACGGTCAGCAGCTCCAACCTTCCGTTGGTTACACATTCGATGGCGGGGCGCATCCGGCCCTCTTTCCCGAAAAATCGGAAGGATGTGACCGGGACCGGTTCCGCCTGATCAATCCAGCAGCCTCCGCGGTTCAGTATGGCGCGGAGTTCCTCGGCATCACGGAGTTCATTCGATGGTTTGATTTCCGTTGCTGCGGGATCGAAAATGCCGCCCCGGCCGCTGTTATAGAGCGCCTCAATACGATCTTGAATCCGGCGTTCCACCGCTTCATCACCCGACGCTCCCGGCGGCTGTAGACCGGCCGCAATGGCAATGTTTGCCAGGATCGTTCCCGGATGAAGGGCAAAGCTCGGGGCCGGATTGATGGAAGGTGCGAGGCCATAGGTATTTTTCATCGCCAGGATTTGGGGCGGGATATCCTCAAGCCATTCGCCCGGCGCCGGTGTCGGAAGGAGCAGGTCGGCCATTTCCGCAATGCCGGATAGGAACGGCGTCAAGCAGACGATGCGGGCGGAGGGGGCCAATTTTCTCTCAAGCAGTTGTTTCGGCCAGGCGAATCCGGGATTGGCGCCGTCAGCGATCAAGAGATGGATCGATTCATCGGGGAGATCCCAGATGGAGCGGGGTTCCAATGTCCATGGATGCTTTAACGCTGAATCCTTGCCGACGGATGCGGGCAACGCCGGACGCGTGAGGATACTGCCGCGTCGCCCTAATCCATTCAGGAGGCAATTAAGCCCCCAGATCGCCGCTTCTTCGCCGCTACCGAGCGGCCCGCCGCCGGCATCCCCTGCGCCGATCGCGATGGAGGGTTGCTGATGAGCTAAATCCCGCGCCGTTTGCGCAATCACCTGCGGCGCAAGTCCGGTGATGTCGCTGACCCTTTGCGGCGTGAAATGCCGGACATAACTTCTGAATCCGGGTTGTGGGCCGTCTTCAAGATCCAGAACGGCGGGTCCCGCATCCTTATTGTATAATTCCTCGTCAAGAATGACGTGAGCCAATCCCAAAGCGAGGGTCGTCTCCGTGCCCGGTTTGATCGCAAGCCAGCGGCCGGCCTTCGCCGCGGTGGGGGATTGATTCGGCTCCACTTGTATAACACCCGGCGGGTTGCCGGCCCGAATGCCGGTCAATCGAAGCGCCAGCTCGGGGACAGGACCCGCTCCTGTCCATCCGTCATAAAGCGGCGCGCCGAAACTGAGAATCATGCGGGAATGAAGAAGATCGTAACCGGGGGCGCCGGCAAGGTCATCCGCCATCTCTTTAAATACGGTTCCGGAGAGATCCCTGCCTGATGGAATGGTCAGGTATTGTCCGCCGCCGGCGAGTTTTAGAAAGTCAGTGTACAGATCCGAGATGGCTCTTCCGGGCCGCAAGTCCAAGACCGCGAGTCCGTCGCACTTGCCGGAAGCTCTCAATTCGGCGAGAATCTTCCCGGTTTCGGCGATGGCGGTTTCGGTCGCGATCGGAGTCCAGGCATTTCCACGGCCGGAGCCGTTCCTCTGAATCGCCCGTTCAATCCGCGCCGGATGAAACCGGAGCTGCGCCGCGCCGAGGCCGATGGGGCAAATTGTCCCGCGGCTGACCGGATGATTTTGTTGAGCCCACACTGAAACGGGATTCTCTCCGACCATCCGCACGCGTACACCGCATCCTTCCGGACAGAGTGTACAGGTTGTAAATTTGGTGCTGATCGGACCGCGCAGGGTCCTGGCCATCCAAGACCAATTTTGCGTCCAGATCGTCCCGTCAGCGATGAGTTTCCAAGGTAGCGGAGAGATGATTGATCCGGCGGCGACCCCGCCAAACATTTTCAGAATTGTCCGCCGTGTGATCGACATCATTCAGGCTCCAATAGATTACTTGTGGCAGTTGAGACAGCAGTCGTCGACGCCCTTGTCTTTATGGCAGTCTTCGCAATCGTCCATCTTCATTGAGCTCCATGGATCAGGCCCGCCGCCCGATATCCGATGGCCCCAAATATCGCGGCTGTAGGTGCTGAGCCGATTCCTTTCGAAGGGGCGGAGGGTTTCTGTCGTTCCATGATCTCCATGACAGCGCCGGCACTCGAGCTTGGCCAGATGGATATGGGGGGCGTGAGAGAAGTAGACATTTTCCGGCTGCCTCGAGTAGACAAGCCAGGGAATCTCCAATCCCTTGGAGATATAGGAACCCGCCAGCTCGATTTCATCTTTCGACTCACCGATGGGCGCTTCATGGCAGCCCATACAGTTTTCGATTCCGGGAATCCCCGTGAAGCTGCCATCATCGCGGAAGGAATGGCATTCCTCACAGGTGAGGCCAACATCTTCGCCCGTGTGCAAAGCATGATTGAATGATAGGGGTTGTTCGATACGCTCGTAGAGAACAGCGGGCAGCCAAAGCCATCCAAGGGCGAGGCCTCCCAGGAGTCCAAGTAGGAAGGCCATCTTGCCGAGGTGTCTTGTCACGAGTGACCGCCGCCCCCCGGAAGGTTGTGAGGAATCCTCTGGGACAGAAGTCTCGTCCATCTTCCCTGCCGCATTTCTAGTCGACTAATGTCGATAAGGCAGCGAGAAAAACTCGCTGTGTAATCTGACCAATCCGGCGCGATCCAATGTTCCAGCGAGGTTGCCGGCAATCCAACCACCGTCTTGCATTACATGTCCAACTTCCGGATGATGCTTGGAATGTTGATCCTGCATGAATTGTGCAATTCGGTTCGTCTCATTCCGCATCCAGCCTGTGGCCTCTGATCCGGTAAACATATTTTTGTCCGGGTCACCGCCAATACCTGGAAACTGGATACCTTCAAAGAGCCAGCCTCGCCCATAAGGATCTTGGATCAAATCCGACGGATCAACCGTCAGATGCGCGTTGATCTCCGTCACGTTGATAGAACTGGGGAAAACCAGATCAAAATCAACGCCCGATATACCGAACCTGACGACCGGCCGGCCTTCTCCTCGGTGTGAAGGGAAGGAAACCTGATCGACCCGGCCCAGTACCTTCACGAAAAAAGCATCCACTCCGACATAATACGATTGGCCGTCACTGGAATCCACCCACATATGATTGGGTGTGAAAGATAAATCGATCGGCACCGGGATATCCTCGACATACTCAACCCTGACCCCGACAGGTGCAGTGAGCGCCTGGGAAGATACGCGTCTTTGCGGTGAGGTGATCGATCGCGGCTGCAACCCATCGGAAGATCCGGAGTCCGTTCTCCGCGGGAGATCCTTCACTTGCGGTCGAGCCAGCGAGAGATACAACTGGCAGTAGCGATGACCGTCTCCTGTGCATCGGGATGTCCGATCTTCTTCACAGGGAATGAGTTTCGGGACCGAGGAAGCTGAGCAATACTGAACCTTTTGCTCGCAAAGGAACGGGCATCTCTCTTGAGGTTGCATCCCCTTATAATGTGATTGAGCCAATGTACATTTGGAATAATCTCTGCTGGAACATCTCTCATCTTCAGGCTGAGCATGGGTCTGGGGGATCATCTTCAGCCGACAGAGTTGACAGTATTTTACACTCATCTCTTTCAGGAATGGACATTTCATGACCTATCCTCCTCCAGATTCCAAAGTCCGCCTTATTCCACTGCAAGACTGATACCAAAGAGGGAGCACCGGCTGCTGTTCCCCAGGAAAGCTTATCCCGAGGTCCTTTCCGGCGTTTTTACCTATCCGGAAGATGTTGATGGGATCCCGGCATGATCTCGAATGTGTTGGATTCCCCGGCACCGTGTTGGGATTTCCTACACAAAAAAGAATGGATGCCTCTTTAAAAATTCAACGTGCGCCGGGGAGGAGGTCTCAATAGGCCTTCATACCGCATTAACTGATCCCTTCACTTTTTTTTCAGAATTTGGCAAGGCTTATGCATAACCTAGGGATCGTAAGTTTGGACAAGACCTGAAACGGAGGGTAGTAAAATGGATACCAACACAATGACATTCAGTGAGCTTCTCTTTCACGGCCGCTATCACATCATCGGCGGCGTTCTCCTTCTCGTCTTCCTTGGCGCTTTTCTCTGGGAAGGTGTGAAAGAGATCAGATCTTCTCTCGCGCAGCGGCGGTCCGTCACCCGCGAAGTCGGCTTCGGCGTTCTTCATGAGGATCTGCTGGTCGGTCAGACCATGACCGATGGCGGCGAGCCGGTTCAGAGTGAGAAGGCTCGGAAAGAGAAGAAGAAGAAGGCTTAGGTCTCTGATAGATGCACCCGTAGTTGCCTTTTGTAGCTGTCTTTTGTGGCCATTGAGAAGCCGCCGGGAATTCCCGACACTGTGAGAGCGATGAGTAAGGCGTTTATTCAGGTCTTGCCCAATCCCAGTGCGGGGTGTGCCGACGGCTTCTTTCGGCTTCCAGCGGTCTCAGGCAGTCTCTAGCGGCTTTTCATCCCCAGGCTCGTCCTTAAGCTCATTCCAGACACGTTCCCGGCTCGTTCTCAGGCTCATTCCAGACACGTTCCCGGCTCGTTCCCAGGCTCATTCCCCTCTCTATTCCAGACCCATCGAATATTCTAATTTTATACTCTTGATTTACTAATTTTGGTCGATTATTATCACACCAGTTAGGATATGCTGGATTCAGGATTCAGTCTATGGGGATCAAGCCATGATATACTACCACAACTACTTACGACGGATTCTCATTTCAGCGACCATACTCATCCTACTCGCCGGATGGGTGCCTTCGTCGATGGCCGCCGATCGATTGGGCGACCATGTCATCTTAAGTTGGAATGATCTGGGTATGCATTGCATGAACAAGGATCACCAGAATATCTCCATCCTGCCGCCGTACAATAACCTGTGGGCGCAGGTCATCCAGAGGGGCGACGAGCTGACCCTGCCTTCCCTAGTGACGCAAGATGTCACGGTAGAGTACTCAATCCCCGGAAACACCTATTCAGTTGGGAAGACCGATTTTTGGGACTACGCGTACAAACTCTTTGGCGTGAATCTGCCGGATGATATCGGTCTGACCGGCAAGGGCCTGAATGATGTGATGGATCCGCATGGAACCCACTTTTCCGCCGAAGGGATCCCCCTCACTCCCTTCACCGACGCCGACCCCACGAATGAAGATCCCTATCAGCAGGCCCTCGTGATCGCCAGGGACTTGCAGGGAGTTGAATTGGCCCGAAGTGAGCCGGTCATCCCCGTTTCCACTGAGGTGGGCTGCGTCAGCGCCAGCTGCCATAGCAGCGAAAGCAGCCTTCTGAACATGCATGAGGAAGAGGGCGGGTTTAATCCGAACAATACGCCGATCCTCTGCGCCAGCTGCCACGCCGATCCGGCCTTGGGAACGCAGGGGATACCCGATGCCGATTATTTCTCAAAGGCCATCCACAGCGCGCACAAGTTCATCGATGAGCTTTATTCCGGTATCGACGGTTGCTACAAATGCCACCCAGGTGAAGAAACCGGATGTCTGCGCGGAACGATGGCGAATGATTACAACATGATCTGCCAGGATTGCCACGGGGATATGGACCACGTTCAGCAAACGATCAGCAACGGCCGCACCCCCTGGGTCGACGAGCCCTCCTGCCGGGAATGTCATACGGCCACCTATGGTGAACCGGCCGGCCAGCTTTTCAGGAACAGCACCGGGCATGGCGGTGTGATGTGCTCCGCCTGCCATGGCAGCCCGCACGCGATTTATCCCAGCCGGGAGGCGCGGGATAACGCCAACAATATCACCTTGCAGGGGCATGCCGGCATACTCAGTGATTGCACCGTCTGTCATGGCCATGTCCCCGCCGGCCCGGGTCCTCACGGTCTCATCTCATCCGATGTCACCGCGTCCGAATTGACTGGATCGGTGCGTTCCCTGCAGGTGCATCCCAGCCCGATGCGATTCTCCTGCACGATTGAATTTGCCGCGGACAACGCCGAGTCGGGACGTTTGCTCGTTTTCGATGCGCAGGGCCGGACGCTACGGATGCTCAGACCCGTCGCAAAGGGGAATGGAATATTCAATGCGACATGGGATGGGATCGGCCGCGCGGGGCGCAGGGTGTCACCCGGTGTCTATTTCATCCGTTGGGAAAATGGGACGCAAAGCGCCGCCGGAAAGGTGACGGTGACCGGATAGGTCTTACGGCAGCCGCGCATGTCGCAATCGCCGGATGGATCCCGGCCTTGGTTCGGTAAGAATGAATCGACTCGGGGAGCTGAAGCTCGGGACGGCTATCGCCCAAGCTTCAGCCTCCCCCAGCTTATCGACAGGGTGGGGGAGGGGATGGTGCAGCCCGCGCCCAAGGCCCCGATGAGCCGGCCGCAGGGGCTCGATTCCGGAAGACAAGGAGAGCTGCCCGCGAGTGTATAATTCCCCAAAGGCGTCGGCGCTTCATCGCACGGCTCCGGTTCGCAAAAGAGGGGATCTTCCACGACCTGAAGACTGTTCACAATAAGCTGATGATTGGTTCCTTCGATCCCATCCCACCGCAGCGCGTTGCAGGTCAAGGAAAACCCGGACCATTTCAATTGAGCGTCTTGCCCGCCGACGGCGGCGCAATTCCCTCTTAGGATCACCCGTTCCAACTCCACCGGAGTACTGGTCAAGAAGCAGTAGAATCCTCCACCCCGATAGGTGGCCTCATTCCCGGAAATAGTGCAGCCAAGAAAGACCGAGGCGTCATAGGTTGTATAGATGCCGCCGCCCGACTCGCCCCGGTTCCCTGTGATGATACAATTCTCGAATGTCGGCTCCGAGGAAGAGATAAATATGCCCCCGCCCCTGTAGAGCGCTTCATTCGACATGAAGGTACAATTCAAGAACGAAGGCGCCGATCCATTGATACAGTAAAGCCCGCCGCCGTGATCGGCGACATTGCCCGTGATAACGCAATCCCTGAAGGCAGGGGATGAGGCGGAGCATAAGATGCCGCCGCCGAAGATATCGGGGTAATCTCCCGATGACTCTCCGCGGGCGATGGTAAATCCCTCGATGATCGTCGCTGCACCCACATCATTGGCGTAAAGAACGGTTCCCTCCCGCTCGCCATCCAAAACGGTGGCGGAGGGGCCGCCTTCACTCAGCAAGGTGATGCCGTTTTTCAAAATGTATTTCGCGGAGCCCAATTCGGTATCGTGATTCCTCTCCCGATAGGTCCCAGGTCCCACCAGAACGGTGTCCCCCCAAGCAGCGACCCCGATGGCGGATCCGATGGATGGATAATCTCCCGGAACGTGGTAGGTCTCGGCGATCGCTCCGGTGGACAGAAAGGCGGGAAGAAGCAAAGACGGAAGTGCGGATAGAAAGAAGGATGAAAATGCGCACGGAAATATCGCGACGGCGATAGGTCTCCGGGGGTTTTGTCTCACTCGCTTCATCGTAAACCACCCCAGTGCAAGAAAGGCTCTGCCAAGTTTCCTGCTTTTAAGTGTAAGGGGTCAGATCCGCCGGGAACAGAGCAGGCTGACCATTAGGTCAAGTTCAGCAGCCCGTAGCTATGGGAGTTTCGGTAGGGAGTTCATCGCCTCCAGGAGGGCGGTGGCAAATCCGTCGCGATCATCATTCTCAACGAGTCCGGTCAACCGCCTCAGCGTCTTCGAAAGTGCCTCGTAAACCTCTCCCCGGAAAGGGTTTAAACGCTGGATGGCGAAATAAAGGTGGGGATCTTCTTCGAGAACCGATCGCGCCGTGGCCACCTGGCGGATGAAGGTTGTGGAGGCGGCCCGCCCCAGCTCTTGGGGGTCGAGGCCCGATTGGGTGAGGGCTGAAGCAAAAAGCATCCCGGTCAGGTGAGCCATCCCGAGCAGCCATCCCATCAGCTGATCGTGGCGATCGAAGGGCAGGCTCACCAGATCGAGATAGGGATGGGCGAGAAGCTCCTGGATCATCCGTCTCTCTAACGCCTCGTTTTCCCCGACGGCATGAACCATTGTGAGGGGCTCATAGGGATTTTTTGAGGGGCCGAACATCGGATGCAGCGAGATGGTCATCGTTCCCGCCTTGCGAAGGGCGTCGAGATCTTTTTTAAGATGGGATTTAATCGAGGTGATTTCAAAAATAGGAGGACCGGGGGGGGCGCCTATCATTTCCTGCAGCACCGATGCCGTCGATTCCAAAGGAACCGAGACAAAGAGCGCATCAAAATCCGCGACCTGCTCTACATCTTGCAAGTTTCCATATCGGCCTTTGACCTTCGGCAGAGAACGCCACGCCGGATCAACACCCGTTGTTGTATGACCGATCCCCTCGAGAAAATGCCGCAGCCAGACACCCATCCCGCCGGCCGCCCCGAGAATCAAAATTTGCGCGCCGCCTTTGGCTCTTCGCTTAACGCCGACCCGGTGCTGCCGCTCAACCGAAGCATTGATAATGGCGGTGAAGATCGATTCCATCACCTCAATCGAGATACCGCAATGTTCCGCTGCTTGCCGCGCCCGGCTGAGGACCCGCTGCTCGACCTTGTGAACGACGACGGGTTGATTCATCTCCGCTTTGAGATTGCCGACTTCGGCGGCTAGATTGAAGCGCCGTTCAAGAAGCTCAAGCAAAGCCCCGTCGAGATCGGCGATCTCTTCCCGGAGGCGCCCCAGCGCCTTCTCGGGTGAGGGGCTGCTGTTCTGTTGGTCTTCACTCATCTCAAACTCATCTCCCGGTGGCGGATTCCGGTTCTTATCATTTCTCCGGTTGATCCCGCTTCTCGAAGCCGGACGCCTGCCTTCACTTTGCGGGGCGGCTGTAGAGCTGCGCCGCCTTCTCCGCGGAAAGGACAATACCGCGGATCATCGATGAGCTGAAACCTTCATGTTCCATCTTGTTCAACCCTGAAATTGTACAACCCCGTGGTGTTGTGACCTTGTCGATCTCCTGTTCGGGGTGTTTCTCGTGGCTCAACAGCAATGAGGCCGCCCCCTTCGCCGTCTGCGAGGCGATGAGCAGGGAATCATCGGGATGAAAACCAATCTCGATGCCGCCTTGGGAAGCGGCGCGGATCGCCCTCAAGAAGAAAGCAATACCGCAGGCGCAAAGCGCCGTCGCCGGGACGATCTGGTCTTCTGCCATGACAAGGGTTTTCCCAAGGGGATCAAAGATCTGCTTGGCGATTTCGATGGCGTGCTCGGAGCCGGGCAGGGCGGCCAGCGCCGTCATCGATTCCTGTATCGCGATGGCGGTATTCGGCATCGCCCGGACCACGGGGAGTTCCTTGCCGATGAGGGAGATGATCTCCACGATGCTGACACCCGAGACGATGGAGATGATGACATGCCGGGATGGATCGAGGGCCGGTGAGATCTCGTGAATCAGACCATCGAGATTCAGAGGGTCGACGGTGAGGAAGATGAGGGCGGCGCTTGTTACGGCTTCAACATTATCTCCCGTGACGTGAAATCCGCGATCAGCCAAAGCCTGCAACCGATCGAGTTTCCTGCGCGTGATGGTGATCTGCTCCGGTCGATACTGTCCCGATCCGACCAGACCCCTCGCGATCGCCGTCCCGATACTCCCGCCGCCCAGCACCGCAATCCTTTTAACGGTATTCATGCATCGTCTCCATTCATCAATTCCATTCTCCAGCTCCAGCCGGCGACTTCATCAATTATCGCTGGCCTCCCTCCATCGTCTCCGTCCTCTCAACTAAGGATTGATCGGCGGACCGACTTGTTTTCGTAACTCTTGAGGCGAGCCGAAGCGGAGGATACGGTCAAGGGTCGATCTCGTATCTTGTATTATAGAAACAAGTTATAGAGTCCAGCCGGCGAGACTTTTTCTGGAGGTGATCGGATGGCCCTCGCCCGGTTCAGGATCCCGAAGCGGATGAGTCATCATTGAATCCTATATCCGGACGCATCGATTCTTTGCTGGTATAATAACAGCGAGGAATTACGGGGGTTTTCAGGGTACTGGAGGGTTAATATGCCTCGCATTCTGCGCAAAAGGGGACTGACCTTCCCAAATCGGTATTTCAGAGACTCACTCTCCACGAGAAAGAGGCCGGTCCCGGATATGAGAAAAACATTCATCATTGGCCTCTTCATCATTCTCTGCCTTTGCTCCCCGGCTCTCGGATCTTATACAATCAACCTCGTTTCTGATACGCCATCTGAAGTCGTTCTGACCTTCTCCCTTGACGCGTATGACATCCACAGGGTAGAGACCGGGAGGGGCTCATTTCAGGTGATTGATTTGAAGGATGCCGCTTATCCACATGAAATCGGAATTCCTGATCTTCCCTATGTGACTCGAGACATCATCATTCCTGATCCCGCCGGCATCTCCTTGGACATTGTTCATGTTCAAGTTATCGAGAAACCGGGCGGCATCATCCTTCCTTCCGCCGGGCCGGTTCCGCGGACGGAAGATCAGATACTAAATCCCCCGGCGCCCGGGATAACGTACCAACGTGATGAGGAGAGTCCCGGCCGGTTTGCCCAACTCGGTGATCCCTATGTATTGCGGGATTTTCATGGGATTACCGTCATCTTCCGCCCTTTTCTCTATAATCCTGTTCAACAAACGTTAAGGATTGCCTCTGTCATCACGGTGAGGATCCGTATGGATGAAAAACTCCAGGGGATCACCCCAAACACCTGCCACCGAACCATACCGGGAGCCTTCGAGGGGGTTTATCAGACTCATTTCCTGAACTATGAAAATTATAGGAGCCGGTATCCGACTATCTCTGAAGAAGGACGGATGATTGTTATTACGACCGCGGCGATGGATCAGGAGGTTTTTCCCTTTATTGAGTGGAAGAATCGCAAGGGAATCCCGACCGCGCTTTATCTTTATCCGAACGACACCGGGAACACCCCGGCTCAGATAAAGACGTTTATTAAAAATCTCTATGATTCGGCTGAAAGCCTCTGTTACATCCTCATCGTGGGGGATGCCGAGGATGTCCCGCCCGCCATCGGTACCTCAGGATGGGCCAACGGGGCCGCCGCCGATCCCGTTTATACATTACTGGCGGGGGATGACCAGTATCCCGATGCTTTCATCGGCCGATTCTCCGTGGAGGATGCGGCTCAGGCCGGAACAGTCATTTATAAGAACCTTCAATATGAGATGGCGCCCGATCCTGCGGCCGATTGGTATCATAAGGCGGCCGGTATCGCCAGCAACGTGGCCTTTGATCCTTATCCCGAGGATTGGATTCTCATGGAAGGTCTCCGTGTGCTGATGCAGGCTTACAATTATTCTGAATTTACAACGATCTATGATCCGGGTGCGGCGGCCTACCAGGTCACCACGGCGATTAATGACGGCAGGGGATGGGTGAATTATCTGGGTCATGGCGGTCCCACCGGCTGGAATACCTCGGCTTTTTCGAACACGCATGCCGCGCAACTCCAAAACGATGCCATGACCCCGGTCATCATTTCCGTCGCTTGCAGCAATGGAGACTTCGAGGGGCAGACCTGCTTTGCTGAAGCGTGGCAGAGGGTGGGAACACCTGAAGCGGCGAGGGGATCGATCGTTTTCATGGGATCCTCCGTCGGACAGACGACGGCGGCTTGGGTGGGGCAGGAAGAGATCATTCATCGCTTGGTCGAGGATGTCCACCATACCATCGGAGGACTCACCTTTAACGGCGAGATGAAGGCGATCAGCGACCACCCCGGATTGGGTAATGGGACCGGATCGGAATGTGTTCAATCGTGGCATCTCTTCGGCGATCCCTCCCTCTTTTTCTACACCGATACGCCTGGAGCGATGACCGTCGCGCATGATGAAGCGATTCCGATCGGGGCGACGGGGGCGGAAGTTCTCGTGGAAGATGCCGAGGGGCCTATTGAAGGGGCTTTGGTGGCCTTCTATGGGGATGGGATTCTTTACGGCTCCGCCTATACCGATCTGACCGGCTTGGCCTATGTTGAGTTTGCCGAGGCGCCCAATAGCGCTGGTTTTCTGGAGGTCAATGCCACCGCCTTTAACAAGATCCCATCCTTTGGGTCGATTGAGGTCAGAGCATCGGATTCAATACCAACCCATTCCTCTCAGGTCATACAAAGGTTCGAGGTGCGTCCGAATCCGTTCCAGGATCAGATAACTCTCCGCTACGGATTAGCTGCGGAAGGAGATTTTCATATTGGTGTCTATGATATTTCAGGGCGCTTGATCCGAACCTTGTATCATCGTAACCAGACACAAGGTTCCCATGCGCTGAAATGGGATGGTTTGGATGAATTGGGAAATTCAATCCCGGCAGGGATTTACTTTATCAAAGCGAGTCATTCGGAGGGCGGAGCAGCAAAGATCAAGTGTCTGTATATCGAGTGATCATTTTGTCCAGCTCCGCTATTTTCAGTCAGCTGGTTCTTACAACCTCCGACTCAAAACAAGAAGGTGGGATCTGCCGCGGGCCGATCCTATAACTCCTTGTATGGCAGTATATTGCAGAGTCCAGCCGGCGAGACTTTTTCTGAGCGGGGCCAGGTGATTCCTCCCGCCGGCGATCCCGGCCCTTAGGGTGACAGGCGTGGTAGCTCATGCGTCACGATCAGCCGATTTTTCATCCCCGATGTCGTATGAACTTCATTCGATGCGTCAATCAGAACAGCTTCTACATCCGGAAGTGTCTCGGCCAGAGCCAGCGCCGGATCGACACCCATCACCATGAAGGCCGTCGAGAGGGCATCGGCGAGGGTGGCGTCGGAGCTGATGACGGTGGCGCTGCGGAGTCCGCGGGCCGGCCGGCCGGTTCGTGGATCCAGGATATGGTGATAGCGAATCCCATCCAAAATGAAGAAACGTTCGTAATCGCCGCTCGTCGATACTGAGGCGTCGCTGACTTCCATGGTAGCAAAATAATCGTCGATCTCTCCGCGCGGATTCCGGATCCCGACCCGCCACTTCCGGTCGCCCCGCATCCCGGAGGCATAGACCTGCCCGCCGGCTGAGAGAAGAAATGAGGTGACGCCCTTTTCCTTTAACAAAGCCGTCGCTCGATCGAGAGCATAACCCTTGGCGATGCCGCCCAGGCCGATCTTCATCCCCTCTGCGGGGAGACGGATTGTTCCCGCCGCGTCATCAACCTGGAGCTGTTTGTAATCGACCAGGGCGGTGCGGGCGCGGATAGCCTCCACATCGGGTACGAAGGGATGCTCCGCCTTGAAATCCCAAAGCCCCCACAGAGCGGCCCAGGTTATATCAAAGGCGCCGCCGGTGAGATCGCCCAATGCCAATCCCCTTTGGATCACGGCCAGTAGATCCTCAGGGATGGGGACGGGATCACCGCCGGCGTGCTGATTGACGACGGCAAGGGGAGATCCCTCGCGCCACTCACTCATCCGCAATTCGATATCGTTGAAAAGGGTAAAGACGGCCTGAGCCTGTGCCGCCGCCGCTTCGTTTTCCGGAACCATCACCTCGATGGTGGTTCCCATCATCGGTTCGGCGAAGATCTGATAGGGGGGGGCTTCAGATGTGTCGGTCCTCTCCGAGGTGCAGGAGAGGAGGAGGGTCGGCAGAGCGAGAATGATAAGAGCGATACGAGCTAATAGATGGGAATTCATAAGATCTTTCGACACATCCGGCCTCCGAGGGCCCTTTGATCGTAAAGGAAATGCTCAGCGGTTCTGATCCATAGGGCGTCGTCTGACGGCTCCAATGCACAGGGATTCGCTTAGCGGTTCTGATCCATCCGGCATGTCTTGCCGTCATCATCCACCGTGCAGTCCTCGCCGCAGCACCCGCAATTCCGCTCGATCGTGGGCGCTTCCGGATCATGGCGTGAAATGAAGCGTTGTACAATGATCCATCCAGAACAGAGGACGGCGAGACCGATGATGGCGAGAATATGAACCGGCATATCACCCTTCATTAGGACCGGCACCTCGCCGGACTCCTCAAAACCTCAAGCCCGCTGCTGAGCCTGATATTGTTAAAACCTCAGGCGCCGCTGCTGAGCCTGATAGTGTCAAAATCTCAAGCGCCGCTGAACAGGCCTGCGAATCCCATAAAGGCCAAAGAGAGAATACCGGCGATAAGGAGATTCATCGCCGTGCCCCGCACGACGGCGGGGATGTCGGAAAGCTCCGCTTCCTCCCGCAATCCGGCCATCAGAACCAGGGCGAGGGTCAAACCCGCGCCGGCGCCAAGGGCGAAGACCAATCCCTGCGCCAGGCCGTATCCCCGATTTGTCTGAAAGATGGCGAGACCCAGGATGGCGCAGTTTGTCGTAATCAGCGGCAGGAAGATACCCAGGGCGCGGAAGAGGGCCGGGCTCAGTTTTTTGATCACCATCTCCACAAACTGCACGGTACTGGCGATAACGACGATGTAGCTGATCAGCTGCAGATAGGGCGCGTGGACCAGAATGTAGGTGTTGAGGGTCCAGGCGCAGATCGAGGTGATCACCATGACGAAGATATTCGCCAGACCGAGCCGGAAGGCGACGATGAGGCGTCCCGAAACACCGAAGAAAGGACAGAGGCCGAGGAAATAGGTCAGCGTGAAATTGTTAATGATCATGGCGCTGATGAAGATCCAGAAGAGATATGCCATTAGGCCGTCCTCCTCGCCAGCGCCTTAGCCCGGTTCAGGCGCCGCTGTGTCATGGCGTTGAAGACAAGCAGGATCAGACCCAGCATGATGAAGCCTCCCGGCGGCAGGATCATGATGACCCACGGCTCAAAGCTGGGGCCGAAGAGATCAATGCCGAAGAGCGAGCCGCTGCCGAGGATCTCCCGGACGGAGCCGAGACAGAGCAGGGCGAAAGCAAATCCGATGGCCATCCCCAGAGCGTCCAGAACCGACATCCAGACGGTGTTTCGCGACGCAAAAGCCTCCTGCCGGCCCAGAATGATGCAGTTGACGACGATGAGGGCGATAAAGGCGCCCAGCGCGCGGTGCACATCGGGGACCAGCGCTTTCAACGCGAAGTCGGCGACGGTGACGAAGGTCGCGATAATAATGATATAAGTCGAGATCCGCACCTGTTTGGGAATATAGTTCCGCAGCAAGGAAACGAGGAAACTCGAGCCGACCAAAACAAAGAAGGTCGCCGCTCCCATGGCGAGGGCGTTGATGGCGCTGTTGGTGACGGCCAGCATGGGGCACATGCCAAGAACTTGCACAAAGATCGGGTTTTCCTTCCAGATCCCTTTAACAAATTCGGCGTAGGCCGCGCCCGGATCTTTAATTTCGGCCATGAATTATTGCCCCCCCTCGTTGGCTGGAGGATGGTCGTCGTTCATCGAAGGCGCTTGGCCCTCGGCCGGAGCCTCGCCACGGGCCGCCGGCGGTTCGCTTCCCGGTTCCGGCAGCAGCGGGACCCATGTGGCATTCCCCGCGTTGAGGATTTTGACGACCGCTTTGGATGAGATCGTGGCGCCGGTAATCGCATCAATCTCATTCGCGGCCGATTTTGCGCCCTTCTTGACGGCGCGGATCTCCGGCTCAACGCTGAGCCGCTGGAAGTTCTGTTTAAAATCGGCGTCCTTGATAATCTTGTCGCCCAGCCCGGGTGTCTCGCGGCTTTCGAGGATCTGAAGTCCGACGACTGTTTTTTCCGCCGGATTGTAGCCATAGATCAATTTGATCACATCCTGGAACCCCGAGCCTTCATGCGGGATGGCGTAGCCGAGGAATTGCGCGTCGGCATTATAAGCGGCATAGATCGCCGCCGCGCCTTTCGCCTCCTCCTCGCCGACAACGATGAGGCGTCCATCTTGTACAATAAGTTTCTGCATCGTGCTGGACCCTGGAACGACCTGAAAAACAGCCGCCCGCAGAGCCCGCGCCTGATTTTCCGTGATTCTCGGCAAGGTCCATTCATACATCCCGACAATCATCAGGCCGGAAAAGAGACCGGCCAGCCCCAGCGTCATGATCATCCGCAGCGAACTCACCTGGGACGCGGCGGGGGTGGCGTCGGTTTGGCCTGCCTGGCTCATGAAGATCTCCCCCGTCCAAAGGCCCGCGGTTGAATGGATCGTTCAATCAGCGGCGCGGCCGCATTCATAAGAAGGATCGCGTACATCACACCCTCGGGAAGACCGCCGAAGAGGCGGATCAGGACAACGAGCACACCGATCCCCGCGCCGAAAATCCAAGTCGCTTTCGGCGACAGGGGCGAGGTGACCGGATCGGTCGCCATATAAATAGTGCCGAAGAGCAAACCACCGGAGAGAAGCATGAACCACGGGGCCGGATACTGCTGCGGCGCAATGAGAAAAAGGAGCGTCGAGAAGACCGCCACCGACAGCAGAATCGAGACAGGGATGCGCCAGTCAAAAATCCGCCGGGCCAGCATAACAGCGCCGCAAAGGATAATGATGAGGGCGCTTGTTTCACCGAGCGAACCGCCGGTCTGGCCGATCAGCAGAGCCTGCCAATCGGTCGACTGATGCTGAAATTTCATGAGGGCGAGGGGCGTGGCGGTCGTGACGGCGTCGGCGGCGCCGTGAAGAAAGGGGAGGGCCAGATTCTGCCCGCGGATCGAGAGGAATTCGTTAAAGCCGCCGTGAACCGACCAGGAGGTCAGGGTTGTGGGAAAGGAAGCCTGAAGAAAGGCTCTTCCGACAAGGGCCGGATTGAAAAGGTTTTGCCCCAGTCCGCCCCAAATGAGTTTGCCGAGACCGATGCCGACAACGCCCCCGATAAAGGCCATCCAGAGCGGGATGCCGGGCGGCAATGTGAGCCCGAGGAGAAGGCCGGTGAGGATCGCGCTTCCATCACGCAGGGTGACCCAGCGCGGCCGCTGCGATCCCAATCCCCATTCGGTGGCGATCGCGCCGAGGATCGCGGCGAAAACGACCAGGAGCGCGCTGAGGCCGAAGAAATAGATGGCGGCGATGAGGACCGGCAGTACGGAAAGGATCACCTCGAGCATCAATCGGGGCGTCGATATTTCCCGTTTGAGGAAGGGGGATGTTTGTATAAGAAGCCTATGATCAAGAGAAGGGGCCATCACTTTGCCTTCCGCTCACGGAGGGCCCCCTTGGCCACTCGGATGAGTTGAATAATCGGAATATGCGAGGGACATGAAAACGAGCAGGATCCGCACTCCATGCAGTCCATAATGTGCATCTTCTCCATCTCTTCGTACCGGCCTGCTTTGGCAAGACGTCCCAGCAGTGACGCGTTTAGAAAGTTTGGACAGGCGTCCAGGCATCGCCCGCAGCGAACGCAAGCATATTCGGTCGGGAAATGAGTTTCCACCTCTGTGAAGGCGAGCAGGCCGGATGTTCCTTTTAAAACCGGAACATCGAGGCTCGCGAGGGGCATCCCCATCATCGGCCCGCCCATCACAACCAATTTTGTCTCGGGGAGGAGGCCGCCGCAATGATCGAGAACGTCCCGCACCAGCGTGCCGATCGGAATCATGAGATTCGCCGGCCGTTTGATACCCGGTCCGGAGACGGTCACCATCCGTTCGATCATGGGGATGCCGCGATCGAAATAATCAGCCAGCGCCGCCATCGTGCCCACATTGTTGACGACGATATTGACATCGAGCGGAAGCTTGCCCGCCGGCACCTCGACACCGAAAAGGGCCTTGATGAGCATCTTCTCCGCGCCTTGCGGATATTTAACTTTGAGGGGCACGACATGGACCGGCCGGCCGCCGGTGGCGGGGCGGCGCAGCGCCTCAACCGCATCGGGCTTGTTTTGTTCAATGCCGATCGTTGTCGATTTAACCCCGAGTTTTTCCGCGACGATCTCGATCCCGCGGAGGATCGCATCGGCCCGCTCCACCATGATCCGGTGGTCGCACGTGAGGAAGGGCTCGCATTCGCATCCGTTGATGACGAGCCGCTCGATCTGCTTTCCCTCCGGCACGGCATATTTGACATGCGTCGGAAAGGCCGCGCCTCCCAGCCCGACCAAGCCTGCCTTTTGCACATGATCGACAAATTCTTTTGAGCTCATCGAACGCCAATCCAAGGGAGGCTTTGCCGCGAGTTTCTGTGTTGCGAAGGGATCGGCTTCGATTTCGATCGCCGGCTGAAGTTGTCCGTTGGGATGGCGATGCACCGCGATCGACGTGACGGTTCCGGACACGGGGCTGTGCAGGGCCATCGAGACAAAAGCGCCCGGCTCGGCGATCAGCTGCCCCCGCCTGACCGTTTCACCCGGACGGACAATCGGCTTGACCGGTGCGCCGGTGTGCTGGCTCAGCGGCAGGATATACCGTTTTGTGAACGGCATCCGCTCGACCGGCATGCATTCGGTGGCCTTTTTGTATTCCTCGGGATGGATGCCGTGCCGGAAAGTCGGTAATGTTAAAGATAAACTCACGATGCCGCATCCTCATCCTGTCCGTTGCCGGGTGATCGCCGATGTCCGGCCAATGCCATCATCCGCTGCTGGAGGCGCTGGGCCATCTCGGCGCGGATTTCATCGCCGATGTCGTTGATCCGCCCTTCATAGTCATTGCGGAGAGCGGCCAGCTGCGCTTCATGATGAGCCTGAACTTCCGCTGCGGCCTCTTCCTTGACCCTCTGCGTGAAGGGCGTGACAAGACCCGCCCACTCCTGAAGCATCCGCCAGATATCGAGGCGCCATTGGGCAAAGGCCACCGCTGCGGGTGAACATTTTAAACGTCTTTCCGCGCTCTCACGGGTGGCATCTCTGTTTTTCCCCGCCGTCTTCACCACAACGAGGGGTGTTTTCCCGAAACGCTGAAGCGCCGGCAATCTGAGGTAATCGATGATGGGAGTCGGAGATGGATCGCTCGCTTGGAGATCGCTGAAATGGTGGACGAAACGGCGCTCCGTCACCATCCAATCGAAAACGGTGGTGAAGGATCCCTCTTTGCTCTGGATCCCATCACCCTGGACCCCCTCGGCCTGGGTCCAGTCGGCTTTCATATTCTGATTGCCGGAAAGATCAAGCCGGGCGCCGAAGACGCCTTCGGCGGCGGGATCATAGGTATAAAGCGGGAAGGCCCGCGAGCGTACCGCCAGGCCGGCGTGTTCCACCGCGATATCTTCCGCGAAGCCGTGCCGATCCGGTTTCGGCGCATGAATGTGAATCAAGGCCGGGCCGGGATGGCGGAGAGCCTTCAGGACCCCCTCGGTGAGATGGGCGCCGTGCGCGATCGATGATTGTACAATATAGGCGTTGCGCTGCATCAGTCCCAGGATCCCCGGGTCGCCGCCGGCGCCTCCAGTAGAGAGGCCCGGGTTGAGGGCATCCATGCCGGGATCCAGATTCTCAGCAAGATCGGACAATAGAACGACCTTGACCGGGAGATCCGAACCGAGCAGAGAAGCCAGTTGCGCCGCGCTTTCACCGCCCAGAACCCGTCCGTCGCCGACAAGGATCAAGGACGGGCATAACGACCTTTCTTCAGGTGTCAGATCGCGCCAGGTTAACTTTTCCAACCCCCGCACAGAGCGAATCGCCTCGAGCGGCTTGTCCAGCTCCAAGAGAGCCCGCCGAATGTCCCGGAAATCCTCGAGCACCTCATCGAGGAGCCCCTCGGCCAGCCCCTTGGCCAATTCCACTGTTTCGCCGCTGTCATCGAGGACGATCGGAAGGGCGTAGGGATTATAGGGGAACGATCCGGCCCATGAGGTTGTGGAGCCCTCCGCCACGGCCATCGCCGCGCGGGCGCGGCCCATCCCCGCCGGTCCCTTTTCCAAACGCCATCGATGATCAACCAGCCGCTGTGCTGAATCGACAAGCCGGCCCAGCCTTTCGCCGTCGACCTGCTTTGTTTTGCAGGCTTCGTTGATCTTTTCAGCAAAGGCGGCCAGATCGAGATCCTGCCGGCCCAGGGAATCCAATCCCGATGAGAGCAGCTGGAGATCTTCGGTGGGAAGGGCGTCGGCCAGTGTTTCCCGGATCTTCGCGGCGAGACGATCCTGCAAGGATGCGATCTTCTTAAGATGATCTTGAAGGAGGGGCTGAAGATGGTACTCCGCCGCCGCCAGCACCCATCGCAGGGCGGTCTTTTCGCCGGATCCGGCTTCGGCGCCGTCGCCGCCGGCGGGAGAGAGGCTGCAATGGCGTGATAACAACATCGCTGCGGGCTGCCCGACATCGGGATGATGCGACAGCCGGGAGATATTTTCACCGCTCGTATCGGGAAGCTCTTCCCACACTTTGCGGAGGGCCTGCGCCGCGGCCTGCCGATCCGGCGTTTGCGGTCCGGCGGTCATGGCGCCCGGCTCGCAGGATGTGATGCAGGCGGAGCAACCCTTGCACGTTTCCGGATTGATGACGACGGAAAGCAGACTCCCGCTTCCCGGCGCTTTCTTTTCAGGTTCCTCAAGGAAGGGAATTGTACAAGCCACGGGAAGTTTTCCGACAGCCGCGGCCACCGGTTTGAAGGCGCTCTCCAGCTCTTTCCGTCGCTCCGCGGAGGGGGCCATCTTTTCCATCAGCCAGTTGAAGGCCGTCGTGAGGGGTCCGCCCAGTGTTTCATCCGAAGGCGCCTCGGCCTTCCCCTTAAGTAGCAGGGAGTGGGTTCGCGCGGCCAGCTTTGCAACAACCGGCCGGAGGGCATCGGCCTGATCTCCCCGAGCCTTGGCCATTCTGATACCGGCCTCCAGCAGTTCGACGGCGCTCAGGGCGATCGGCCCGATAGCCCCTTCGGGGCACACGGACCAGCAGTTCCCGCAACCGGTGCAGGGCGCCGGATTGAAGTGGGGCATAATCTTGCGGTTTTTAGAGAGATCCCGGAATGTTGAAGAGAGGGGCGGAACGGTTCCCAGAGCGAGGTAGGGGTCGGGTGTGATCTGCTCTTCTTCGTCCTTTTGATAGAGAACCCCCACCTGATCCCAAAACCGGGAAAGGTTGTCATCATCGGCGTCGATCCGGCCGAGACGGCGCACCGACATCGGGATTTCGGGATCCGCCTCGACCGCGGCGGCCCTCTCCGCGATGCCCGGGTCTTGAATCAGTTGTACATTCTCCATGCCGCTCCGGAAGCTGTCGAGGCGACTGGCCCCTTCCGCGTCATCCTGCTCATGCAGAAATTCTTCATAGGACGAAAGAATTTTTCGCGGTTTTAAATCGCTGTCCCGTTTCGCCAACAATCCCGTCAAGGCTCCCAAAATCCGTTCTGAAATCCTTGAAGGGAAATCGCCGGATGCGGGATCAGCGGATAAGGAATCGCCCGATGCGGGTTCATTAGCCGGCACGGCATAAAGATCGAGTTGCCACTCTTCTCTCTTTTGGTGGAGAGCGGGGGCCAAACGGAGAGGCTCTTCTTCCCCTCCGCGGGTGACGACAAGCAACGCGCCGCCGACAGCCATTCTTGGAAGCGTGACGTTGAGATCAGAATCCGTCACGACCGCAACATCGATCGGGTGATCATCACCCGGCTCGAGGATCGAATCCTCCCCCAAAACGATGCGGTCTATGCAGACACGGTCCCGCCGGTCCCAGATCAATTCGGGCCGACACCGGGCCCCGCCGCCAAAGGATTTGTAAAGCAGGGCGGCCGCCTCTGCCGCGATGGCGCCGGTCTCTTCTCCTTCATTTCGTATAAAGGCCACCGAAAGCTTCGCACCGCAACCGGCGGCCTTATCCGCGGAGAGCACTGATGTGGAATGCACGCCGAGTTCAGCCACATCCGGGTAATCCCGCCGGACTCTTTCGAGGAGGATCTCTCGTTTCGGATAGGAGGAATGGGCGGGAAGAAAATCGATCCCCAAATAAACGCGGCTCCGCCCCCCCTTGGCTACTTCATGGATCCATTTCTCAAGGTCGGCTTCCCGGAGCGGGAAACCGCCGATCCCATAGATTGCGGAATGGAGATGCGGAGGGGGGCCGCTCCATGATGGGGCGCCCTCACGGGACGGCGCCGCGGATCCATTCTCGATTGCTTCATCGATGAGGGCTCGGAGTTCCCGCGTGAGCGGGGGATCGGTGGAGAGTGGGGTATCGACGCGTTCCAGAACAATCACCCTCTTCTTGCCGCGTAGGATCGCGGTCAGTTCCCTGGCGGGGAAAGGGCGAAGGGTTCGGATGCCCAGCACGCCGATCTTCATCTTTTCCCGGTCCCGGAGTCTTGACGCGACGCGCTCCAACGTTTCGACCGCCGCACCCTGGCCGACGAGAAGAATTTCCGCATCGCCCTCTCTAAAAACCGATATGGGATCCAAAAGGCGCCCGGTCTTTTTCGCAAAGGACGCCATCGCTTCGTCCAGGCAGCTTGAGAGATGATTGTAAAAGAAGGGCCGCCGGGCCGCCATGCCGAGTCCCCACATATCGGCTTTTTTATAAGCGCCTTGCAGGGCCGGGCGGTCGAGATTAAAACGGCGGGGGACGCGCCGGCGCATGGGGCCGAAGAGCATTTCCTGTGACGGCGTCGGCGCCGGGATTTCATCCTGCGGATTGCCGGTGAATTTGCGGATCGTTGCGGGACCCAGAAGTTGTACATTTTGAGGCGCCAGGGCCGTGAGATGTCCGTCCATGGCCACGAGTCCTGGAATGAGAGCCCGCTCGGCGACGCGCCGGGCGATAAGATTGAGATCGACGGCTTCTTGTACATTGCGGGCAAAGAGCAAAAAGAAACCGGTGTCGGCCGCGAGGTGATAAGCGTCATGTCCTGATCCGGCGGACGCTCCGTTGGCGGAGAGGACCCGGCAGGACATATTAATGACGAGGGGAAGGTGCCGGCCCGCGGCGAGGGTCATCAGGTCGAGGGCGGAGGCGACATCGGATCCGGCCATAAAGATCGCCGGGCGGACACCGGCGAGAGAGAGACCCATGCCGGTTGATAGGGATCCGCGGGAACGGCCGGACGCCATGGTTATCAGCGATCGGCCGAAGAGGTTCACCTCTTCCCGGTTTCTTTCGTTGTTCCACGCGCGAACAGCCCGCGCGGCGGGGAAGGAGGCGGCATTGGGAAGGGCGCCGGCCAGGCAGGCCTCGGTCATGGCGACGGCGGTGGCGCCGTCAAGCAGGGCCTCAATTCCTTCCTTGGGGTTCTCTGCGAGGTCTCTCTTTGGGCCGTCTCCACGAAATCGGCGCAGGAACTCAGTGAGACTTGGCATAACGTCTCCCGATCCCGGACAGAGGATCTTCGGTTATAAATTGTCGTCCGGTGACCCACTGGATCGCACCCGTGGGGCAGCGGAATGTGGCTTCAGGTTTCATCCGGATCGAACTATTGTAGCTGACCACCGGCAGGTTATTCACCGTCGCTATGAGACCGGCGGGCGCGTCCTGAACGCACCGGCCGCAGGCGTCGCAGGCGACACGGCATAGCGCCAAGGCCTCTTCTCCGGCCAGGGGCACGCTGCACTGCACCAGGAGAGGTTTATCCAAGGGCAGGATCTCGAAAAGATTCCTGGGGCAAACCTCAACGCAATCGCCGCAGGCGGTGCATTTTTCAATGTCTACTATCGGAAGTCCGTCGGCATTCATATGAATGGCGTCGAAAGTACAAGCCGTGTCGCAATCGCCCAAGCCCAGGCATCCCCAGGCGCACCCTTTGCCGCCGCCTGAAACGATCGCCGCCGCGCGGCAGGTGCCGTATCCCTCATAGGCGGCGATTTGAAGGGCCTGGGAACGTCCGCCCGCGCAATGCAGGCGGGCGACGCGCTTCTCCTGAGTGCCGGGATCGACGCCGAGGAACTCAGCGATCGCCTCGACGGCGTCAGGGCTCGAAACGGTGCATCCTCCGGGAAGCCGGCGTCCCTCGAGAAGGGCCTCGGCGAAGGCATGGCAGCCGGGTTCCCCGCAGGCGCCGCAATTGGTGCCGGGGAGCATCGCTTCGACACTCTCCAAACGGGGATCCTCCGGGACATTCAAAAAACGGTATGCGACAGCCAGGACTCCGGCAAAGAAGAAGCCAAGACCGGCCATGATCCCCGCGGCCATGATGACGCTGCTCAAGCGTCCTCCCTCCACTCGTTAAACGTTGAATGGCTCCGCGCGCCGGATCAAATCTTCGAGATTCGGCTCATCAGGATTTAATGGTTTTCCGGGATGGATGCAGCGACCCGGGCACTTTTCCGCGGCAGCCACCAGCTGAGCGAATGTGCCGGCATGTGGATCGCCGATACGAACCTGTTTATTTTCGTCATAAACGAAAAGCAGCGGATTGATAACAGTGCAATCATTGCAACTTGTACAAAGCGGTGTGCCGACCCAAGGCTCATCGAAGGATATATCCTCCTCCGCCTCCGCCGGTCCGGCCGCTTCCGCCCGCGTCTCAGCCTCTGCCGGATCAGAGGGAGCCGGCGCGGTGGGAGCTTTCGACCTCGCCGGCGCCGCCGGGGACGCCGCCCTCGGGGTCGATAGCGGCGCCGTCATGGCTCCGGCATCCAGATCCAGGAGCATGGCCGCCAGGCCGCCCATCGCCTCCGAGGCGGCTTCTTCTCTCATCCTCTTAAGTTCATCGGCATGCGTTGCCTGCAGTTGCTCCCGCTCGACGCGATACTTTGCTTCTGCTTCCGCTTGCGCCTTCCGCGTCGCCTCTCGGACATATTCGTTGCGGATCCCAGCCAGTTCTTGAAGGGTGCGCCAGTAATCCAGCCGGTCTTTGCAGGCCAAGGCCAGGCGCCGGGTGATGGCGAGGCGCTGCAAGCGCCCCTCGTGATCAACGCCCCAGACAAAGGGGATTCGGACAATAGCTTCATCCCGCTCAAGATCGAGGTAGTCGGCGATCGAAACGAGATCTTCGCTGACGATAGGTTCGGGGATAGCCTTAAAATGGCGGCGAAAATCGGGCTCCAACAGGGCGAAGTCGGCGAATGTGAAGGCCGCGGTGATGGAAATTTCTTCGCCACCGGATTTCCGGCAGGTGAGATTGTGGATGGACCAGTTCTCTTCAGCATTCGGGTTCCCGCTGAAATGCAAGCGGCTTGCCCAGCTGGATCCGGATTCAGGATTGTAACGGAACAGGGGATGAGCCCGGCTCTCAATGGCGGCGCCGGCATGAAGCCAGGCATCAAGCCGGCCTTGCATCCGGCTTGAATCAAAGCCGCAGGCGATGAGGTGCAACGAGGCGTGGGTTGCCGCGAGTCCGGCGAGATACCCTTCCATAAGATGATCGGGACGGGCGGCGGAGGATTGTTGAACCAGCGCTTCCCGGTGTCCGATTCCGAGGAATCCTAATTCCAAATGGTATCCGTGAAGGGCCTTTTGACCCCGGGCGGCGGGATTCTGTGCCGGGTCATGCGGGACCAGGACTTGAATCGGCTTTCCGGAAAGAATCAATTGTGAAAGTGAAAGCATTCCTTTTCCGGCAAGGCGCTCTGATGACTCCAGCGCTATAACAACCGGGAGCAGTAGGAACTCCTCTTTCGAAAAGGATTCCCAATCGAATTCCGCAAACCAGGGATCGTGATGCTCAGGATGGTAGGATCCCTCAATCTCCAAAGTAGCGATGCGAACGGCTCGGAATATTTCGGTAAATTGGGCCGCATGCCGCTGAAAATGTATCAGGGCGCCGGCGCAGGGGTCGGGCTCCTCAATCAGCCGTCCATTGCACTCATCCTCGGAAACCGGCAATGGCAGCGATCCGTCATGGACAATCGCGACGATCGGATCGGAGTCCTGGGCCAGATAGCTTTCAAGCAGCCCCAGGACATGCTCAATCCGCCGTTTTCGTTCCGGCGCCATGAGCGGCGCACCCCGCCAGGAACCAAGGACACTGGAGAGCTTTCGCGGATCCACAAAATCGGCGCCGGTACCGCCGAGCTCCCCGCGCAGAGCCTCCGGCATTCTGGAAGCAGGACCCTTATGCCGTTCAATAGTGAGAAGCTCCTTCAGATGATGGCGAAGCTGTTTTACATTATCTCTGAAGGCGGCGCGGCGGGGATTCAGTTTGTGATGCGCCGCGTGAATCAGAAGGCGCAGCGATGAAGAGTCCGTGAAGGAGAGAAACCATCCACCCTGGGGCGCTTGTTTGAGAAATGTTTCAAGATCGGCTCCGAGGTTTTCGGCGTTCTCTCCGGCCAGCGAAAGATTTCTTTTTAGCTGTTCCCCCGCCTGCGCCAGGACCTTTCCCGCCGGATGGAGACCCGGTTTCTTGTATAACGCCTCACGGATGTCGCGCTCGAGACGCAGCAGATTATCGCGCAGGATGCGGGCTTGGCCCGGATTCGGCGCGAAGGAATCAAGGGTTTCCGAAAGCAATTCGGAGAGGGGAAGAATCAATCGCTCTCCATCACCGCTCTTTGATGGGTAAAGATAAAGAGGGTAGTTTGTCCGGACCCGGGAAGCATCTTTGAAGCGATAGAGAAGAGCGGGGGAGAACTCCTCTGGTGATGAATCGCCGGAACCGGGTTCATCATTGAGGGAGAGATGAAAGTGGCGAAGCGCGTTCAGGCTCTCGGGGTCCGCCTCACGGCCGGAGTCGGACCCGGTGTCGGGCAGGAGGGGCCGTTCCTGCATTCCAGCCGGGGATCCGGCTGGTGGCGCTGATTCGACTTCGGGATAAGCAGGGTCCATTGAAGGTTCCTCTTTTTTTTCGGCGATTTTGGTCACGGTATCCTCGATAAAATGTTAAATGGCGAACCGGTCCAGTTCTTTTTCGAGGGCCGTCAATTTGTCTTCGACGGGCATGTCCATGCCGACCGCCGTGTGATCGTTGTAGCACGGCCGGTCCGGGTCGCAGAAGAGCAGCCCGATAGGCAGAGGGTCGTGTTCCAGAGCCAGTTTTTGGGCTCCCGCGAGATCGAGAGGGTTGTGTTCCTGCTGGGTTTTATACATTTTGGCGACGGCGGGGTCCACTTGGATGCCCTTGTCATGGGTCAGCAGGTTCAGATGTGAGGGGTCCTGCTGCATTTCATCGTACATTTTCCCGGTATAGGTCGGGCAGCGCTGCAGAATCCGGACAAAGCTGAATCCCTTATGCTTGTGGGCGGCCTGGAGAGTGGCCAACAGATGCGCCGGGTTCCAATCGACCGTCTGCGCCACGAAGGAGACATTGGTGACGCCCAGGGTGACGCCAAGAGGATTCAATGGCGGCAGCCAGGCGCCCTCGGGGTGCGTGTTCGTTGATAGCCCCTTGGGGCTGGTCGGCGAGGTTTGGTTTTTTGTCAGCCCGTAGACATGATTGTCAAAAAGCATCACCGTCATGTCCATGTTGTATCGGATGGCGTGAACCCAATGCGCCGTCCCGATCGAGCAACAATCCCCATCACCCGTCGCCACAAAGAGGGTCAGGTCGGGGCGTCGCGACTTGATCCCGCAGGCCACCGGAAAAGCCCGCCCGTGAAGCCCATGAAAACCATAGGTATTCATGTAGTGAGGGAAACGACTCGAACAACCGATCCCGGAAACCGACACGATTTTCTCGGGGGGAATCTGCTCGTCACGGCAGATCCGCTGCACCGCGGTGAGGATGGCAAGGTCGCCGCAACCCGGACACCAGCGGGGTTCGCCGCCCTCGTAGTCTTCTAATGTGAAATACCGGGGGGATACATCCAATGGCCAATCCGCTTTAAGCCCGAACATTATACGTCTCCTTTCATCGCGTCATGTATCCGGATGATCTCTTTATATACAAGTCCGGGCGGCAAGGGTTGACCTGGCACGGTGGACCAGAAGTCGACATCGACCGCAGTCATCGCCCGCAAAATATAGGCCAGCTGGGCGGGGCGGCGGTTTTCCGGTGTGATCCCCGGTTGATCGAGCTGATCACTGTAGTTGATTTCGACCGTCATGACTTTGCGGAAGCGCGCAAAGATCTCCTTCAAGCCGGGTTCCAGCGGGGACAGAAATCGCAGGTGGAGGGAGGAAATCTTCCGTCCTTCGGCGCGGATCCGGTCGACGGCCTCATCAATCGATCCCAGCGTCGATCCCCAGCCGACGACGAGCAGGTCACCTTCCGGATCGCCGTGAATCTTCGGCGGTTTCAGTGTCTGTTGCAGGGTCGCCATCTTGCGGCTGCGCATATTGCAGCCGATCTGGTTGGAGTACGGATCGTAGGCCACCTTGCTGTAATTCGTGTGGGCCAGCCCCGTGAGGACATATTCGCCGCCTGGCTGTCCCGGTATCGGCCGCGGCGACAAACCGGTTTGTTCATCCCAATCGTAGGGTGGTGTGTTCTTATCCCAAGGGGATTGATCCAATGGAGGAGGGTACCACTCGGCATTGACTTGTGGACGGGGGTAGGGTTGGACCCCTGTGGCGAGATTCGCGTCGGTGAGAACCATGACCGGCGTCCGGAAGGCCTCAGCCAACCGCCGCGCTGTTATCATGAAATGAAAACACTCCTCGATCGTCGCGGCCGCCATGATGACTTTGGGGGCGTCACCCGGCGCGCCGAAAGCGGCTGCCAACAGGTCCCCCTGTTCCACCTTCGTCGGAAGCCCTGTGCTCGGCCCCCCGCGTTGAACCACGACGATCACCAGCGGAATCTCGGCCATGACGCCGAGACCGATAAACTCGGTTTTCAACGCCATTCCCGGACCGGAGGTGATGGTGCAGGTCGTCTTGCCGGCATAGGAGGAACCTAGAGCAAAACCGATGGCGGCGATCTCATCCTCGGCCTGATGGAGACAACCGCCGACCTTGTGAATGATACTGGCTATGTAGTGAGAGGCCGATGTCGCCGGGGTGATCGGGTACATGGCGACGGTCTCCATCCCGGCCGCCATGACGCCGAGACCGATGGCCTGGTTTCCATTGGAGACGATGAGGGGCTTGTCATTCGGCCAGGGGGGGATCTCGTAACAGAGATCCAGGTTTTCCGCCGCGAAGATCTCTCCCGCTTCGAGAAGTCTGTGGTTCAGCGAGATGACTTTCTCGCCCTTCCGGGAGAATATCAGCGCGATCTCATTTTTCGCCTCTTCGAGTCCCCGCTGATAGATGTGGCAGAGCATGCCGAGGACGAACATATTTTTGCCGAGCAGGGGGTTGGGTGTGATCTCCCGGCAGGCCGCTTCCATCGGTAATTCGTGTACGATATAACCGCGGTTTTCGAAATCCTGCAGGGCGGCCGCATATTGACCGCGGATCGCTTCGATCGGATCATCGGCCCATTTATTTTCCAGAATGACGTGGGTTCCCTTTTTGTAGGCGCCTTGGGCGATCCGTCCATAGAGGACCTGCTCGTTAAAAGCGACGACCAAATCGGCCTCATCACCCATATTGGTCATATCGGTGGAGCCGATTCGGACTCGGATGCCGCTGGCCCCGGCTGGTGATCGGGAGGGCGGCTTGATTTCGGCAGGGATGATCTCCACGGTCCAAACGCCGTTCCCCTTCTTGGCGCTGACCATGCCGAATGTCTGTCCAGCCTTTTGAGCCCCTTCACCGGAGTCACTCACGATCTCGACAATATGCTCGCCAAGTCGTACAGGCGCCCTGTGTTGGGTCTCCATGGATTTTCCCTCCTTGGGAATAACCGAGGTCTTTGAAGGTGTCGTCATCTGGTTCGTCCCCCAGAACTCTGTTCACAACAGAAGGGCATCCTCACTTTTCCAAAACCATCAGGACGATTCTTCCAGGCTCTTCAATATCTCAAGCGCCTGGAAGTGTCCCAGGTGTTCATGGGAAAGGGGATGCTTCTTGGTTTCTTAGTTTTTTGAAAGGTCTCCCGCCGTCTGCTCTGCGTCTCAGGGCGGAATGTGAGCCGTGCAAGAGAGGCTTTGGATCAGAGGACTTCAGGTGGCCTTCGGCCCTGCTCAGGATCTCAGTGAGATTCGGGGAGTCCTCGAAGATCTGGTCCCTCGCGCCCCGGGCCGGGTGCACGGCACGCGAGCTGCTCTCGGACAACGGATACCTCCTGCGGCCGAATCCGCGTCGCCAGGATCCATAAGGTGTAGCGGCCTAAGCTTTTGTCTATAAAGATCGGCCCCTTCTAAACGACGCTTCAAAGGTCATTGTATATGCCGCAAACATGGTTGCCAAGATACAACATCATCATGCCTGCATGCAAGTGGCCCTAATACGCACACCCGGTCCATCTTCTCGATGAAACCGGGTGTGAGCCCTCTGCAGCCATGTTCAGCGCCAGCATTACTTTTTATCGCTGGATTTCCCCGAAGCCATATATTGGTAGAAGTCCCATTGAGTCTTGACCTCATCCTCCGCCAGTTTCAGGAGACGCTGCGCTTCCTCGGGTCTGCTGTTCCTCAACATTGTGTACCGTGTCTCATTATAAATGTAATCCGTCAGATTGAGCGTCGGCGGCTTGGAGTCGAGGATGAAGGGATTCTTGCCCTCGAGAGCGAGCATGGGGTTGTAACGGAAGAGGATCCAGTATCCGGATTTTACAGCCTTCTCCTGCTGCTGCAGCCCTTTGATAAGATTATAGCCGTGAGCAATACAATGGCTATAAGCGATGATAATGGAGGGTCCATTAAAGGCCTCGGCTTCAAGAAAGGCCTTCACGGCTTGTCCATCATTCGCCCCCAGGGCAATGCGGGCCACATAAACATTTCTGTAGTTGGTGGCCATCATCGCAAGGTCTTTCTTGGGAGTCCCTTTTCCCCCGGCGGCGAATTTGGCGACGGCGCCGAGCGGTGTGGCCTTCGACATCTGGCCGCCGGTGTTGGAGTAGACCTCCGTGTCCAGGACGAGGATATTGACATTCCGCCCGGAGGCCAGGACATGATCCAATCCGCCGTAACCGATATCATAGGCCCATCCGTCACCGCCCAGAATCCAGACACTGCGCTTGACCAGCGAGTCAGCGAGGCTGAGAAGATCTTTGGCCGCCGGTGATCCGATCCCCGCGAGCTTCTCTTTCAACGCCTTGACACTGTCGCGCTGCTCTTCGATCCCCTCCTCGGTTGACTGATCGGCGGTGAGGAGTTTCTCCGCCATGCCCGGCGGAAGCTGGCTTGAGAGACCCTGCAGCAGCTCGCGGGCATACTCGGTCTGCTTGTCGACCGCCAGCCGCATCCCCATACCGAACTCGGCGTTGTCCTCGAAGAGGGAGTTCGACCAGGCCGGACCGCGTCCGTCGGCGTTGCTGGTGTAGGGCGTTGTCGGCAGATTGCCGCCGTAGATCGAGGAACAGCCGGTGGCATTGGCGATGAGAGCCCGGTCTCCGAAGAGCTGGCTCAACAGCTTCACATAGGGTGTTTCGCCGCAGCCGCCGCAGGCCCCCGAGAACTCAAAGAGCGGCTCGAGCAACTGCACATCTTTTACCAGACTCATTTTTAATTTCTTGCGATCAGCTTCTGGAATTTTAAGGAAGTAATTCCAATTCTCCCGCTCCGACTCTCGCAACGGCACCTGATCCGCCATCTTGAGCGCCTTTTCCTTCGGAGGGCAGACATCGACGCAGAGGGTGCAGCCGGTGCAGTCTTCGGGTGCGATCTGAATCGTATAGAGCCATTCGTCAAATCCCTTCCATTTGGCAGGGATGGCCTTGAAGGTCTCCGGCGCCTCATCCTTGTATTTCTTCTCGTAGATCTTTCCGCGGATCACACTGTGAGGGCAGACGAGGACGCATTTCCCGCAGCGAATGCAGTTATCTTCCAACCAGATCGGAATCGAGAGGGAGATGTTCCGTTTTTCCCACTTGGTCGTGCCGGTGGGGAAGGTCCCATCGATGGGCATGGCGCTGACCGGAAGCTGATCACCGCGACCCGCGATAATCTCGGCGGTGACCTTTTGTACGAACTCCGGCGCCTCAGCGGGAACGGGCAGCCGCATCATGATGGTGCTGGTCGACTTCGCGGGGACCTTGATTTGATGGAGATTCTCCACCGAACCGTCGACGGCGGCGTAGTTCTTCGACACCACCTCTTCACCCCGGCGGCCGTAGGTCTTTTGAATGGTCCGCTTGATCTCTTCAACCGCCCTTTCCAACGGCAGGATGTTGCTGATCGCGAAGAAGCAGGTCTGCATGATCGTATTGATCCTGTTGCCCATCCCCGTCGCTTTGCCCAGCTTGTATCCGTCGATCACATAGAATTTCAGCTTCTTCTTGATGATCTGTTCCTGGATATGGAGGGGCAGATGATCCCAAACCTCGCCGGTCGGCATGGGGGCGTTGAGCAGGAATGTGGCTCCCGGCTCGGCGACCTGGAGAACGTCCATTCTCTCGAGGAATGAGAACTGATGGCAGGCGACGAAATTCGCGCGGCTGATCAGATAGGTCGAGCGGATTGGATTGGGTCCGAAACGAAGATGGGA
Organism: Candidatus Eisenbacteria bacterium; assembly: GCA_018831195.1. Lineage (NCBI taxonomy): Bacteria > Candidatus Eiseniibacteriota > Candidatus Eiseniibacteriota bacterium. The sequence continues at coordinate 46,158 of JAHJDP010000034.1, forward strand.
TACGGTGATCGATCCGGCCTTCTTGGAATCATAAACGAAATAGCCCTGAGCATAATTGTCTGTGTTATCTCCGATGATCTTGATGGAGTTTTTGTTCGCCCCGACCGTTCCGTCGGCGCCAAGGCCGTAAAAGACGGCGCGGACACCCTGGGGATCTTCACTCGAGAACTCCGGATCGTAATCGAGGCTTGTGTGGGTGACATCGTCATTGATTCCGATGGTGAAATGGTTCTTCGGCTTTTCCTTTAACATTTCATTAAAGACGCCATTCACCATGGCGGGTGTGAACTCTTTCGAAGAGAGGCCGTAGCGCCCGCCCCGGATCATGGGCATTGTTCCGCCCCGTTCGGCGAAGGCGGTTACAATATCGAGATACAGCGGCTCGCCGGGGCCTCCCGGCTCTTTGGTGCGATCCAGCACCGTAATCGACTTTGTGCTCTTCGGCAGCGCGCTCAGGAAATGCTCGCTTGAGAAAGGCCTGTACAACCGGATTTTGAGCAGGCCGACATTCCCGCCGGCCTTGTTCAATGCCAAAACCGCTTCATGGGCCGCTTCGGCGCCTGAGCCCATCATGACGATGACTCGTTCGGCGTCGGGGGATCCGATATAGTCAAAGAGATTGTAACGGCGGCCGATTTTCTCGGCGAAATTGTCCATGGTTTTTTGTACAATGCCGGGACACTCGAGGTAGTAGGGGTTGACCGTCTCGCGCCCCTGGAAGAAAACATCTGGGTTTTGGGCCGTTCCACGGATCACGGGATGATCGGGGGAGAGGGCTCTGAGGCGATGCGCGTGAACGAACTCATCATTGATCATCGATCGAATTTCATCATTGCTGAGAGGCGTGATCTTCATCACTTCGCTGGAGGAGCGGAAGCCGTCAAAGAAATGAATAAAGGGTACCCGGCTCTCCAGCGTCGCGGCATGAGCGATCAGCGCCAAATCCATGATCTCTTGGATCGATCCGGACGCCAGCATGGCGAATCCGGTGGAGCGTATCGCCATGACGTCGCTATGATCCCCGAATATGGAGAGGGCCTGTGCGGCGAGGGAGCGGGCGGCGACATGGAAAACGGCCGGTGTCAGCTCCCCGGCGATTTTATACATATTGGGGATCATGAGCAGCAGACCCTGAGAGGCGGTAAAAGTCGTGCTGAGCGCGCCGCCCTGAAGAGCTCCATGGACGGCCCCGGACGCGCCGCCTTCACTCTGCATCTCGACAACATGGGGAATCGTTCCCCATATATTTTTTTGACCTTTCGCCGACCACTCATCGGCGAACTCCCCCATGGGTGATGACGGGGTAATGGGATATATGGCGCAAACCTCACTGACGCGGTGAGCGACATATGAAGCGGCTTCATTCCCGTCGATCATGATTTTGGATCCAGACATCCGTTTGCCTCCTTGACATCATACAAACCCGCACCACCAACCCAGCCCTCAGGCTTCCCGGGGCCCGGCCCTTGATCGAGAGTCCCGGACGCATTTCCCGGGCCGATCCATGAGTGCGGTCCAAATTTCGACCGGGCGCCCCGGCTGATGTTAGTACTTCTGCCACAGTTGGAAAAGATGTGGCATCGTCGAAACGGTATTAATTTAAAGAAAATTAATAGAAGTGGCTATCCTCTGCCGTCGAGGGCTGGGAGAACTTCAATTCCTGCGGCCGGTTATGGGAATTCGGTCAACCTTCGACCCGATGGGCCTCGATCTGCGTCCGGCTTTTCTTACGAAGCCTCACCTTTCGATGCCTTCCAGTCCTTCAGCTTTTTATTCAGGGTCCGGTAATACCCCGCGGAGTAAATCTTGGATAGCGTCTTCAGCTTCATCTCCTTGAGTTTGTATTTCCCGGGTTTATCGACGAGCCACTTCCCCTCTTCAGGGAGCATGACCAGGCTGACATGGATGTTCGGCGCCACCCCGATGGGTAGGTTGTTGTCCATGCAAGTTTCATACAGCCGCCGGAAGATTGGAACCATGTCCTCTGTCTTCGGGGGGGCGACATCCGCATAATCGGTTCCGATGAGCGGCCTGAAAACACAAACGGTGGGTATCGCACCGACGGATGTGATCCACTCGATCGCCTTAATGGAGGATTTCGGCTCCTCCAAACCGACGATGATCTCGCCGTTGCTGACCCATGGATCGAAAGAGACGCCACCTTTGCCCATTTTGGCGCAGTATTCCACGGCGTCGAGGTAGCCCTTAAGCCCGTATTCACGGGCTTTGCCCGGGCAGACCTCTTCGAATCGCTTGGGATCCCAGATTTCAAAGCAGAAGGAGACGCGATTCACACCGATCTCCCGCATATGATCAAAGCGGGACATATCGGGATGAGGCGGCGTCTGAATACCGATCAACAACCCGGTCTGCTTCTTAATTTCTACAATGTAGGGTTCGAGGATGTCGAGGAAGGTATGGCCCGAATAGTGTCCTGTATTGAAATCGATATAGGTGATATTCGATTCTTCCCGGGCCGCCCAGATGACCTCCATCACTTCCCTGACCGATTTTTCATCCGCATCGTCGACACCGAGATTGAGACCAACCGAGCAGAATTTGCAATTCGTCTTGGGCTTCTCGGTCCAGTACTCGCAGACTTTGGAAGGATAGATGCCGAGATAGGTGCCCTGAAGAGAACCGATCTTTGTCATCAGCTTGCCGGTTGAGGTTCGCTTGTCATACCAATTGGGGCGGGGCGAAAGGCGGATCGGGGAGATCAGCTCGTTATCCCCATCCCGCCGGATGACATAGGTGTCGTTCTCCCTATAGAGGATATAGGGGGATGATTTGGCGAACGTCTCAGCGACGGGGATATTCGTCCACAAATCACCGGGGAGGACCGCCTCCAGGCCGCTACCGAGGCCGGCGCGGGTTCTCATTATGGAGCGGCCGCCGTCCTTCTCGATGAAACAGGATTCATCCATTCGAATGCCCTTGCAGTAGAGATCGAGTTTCAGTAGTCCAGGATTGTGGCGGACATCGGTTTCCATCGAGTTTCCTCCTACGGCGACGTGTGAGTGGTGGCGGCCTCTACATCTATCATAGCAGTCTTTGTCCCAAATCTAAATATCGGCCGGGGAGAGGGGAGAACCTTGGCGGGATTTCAGGGTAGAAAGGTCGGATCCCGAGGGCCGGGGGCATCCGATCCGATCATGCTCCTTGATTATGATCGGCTTGGTTTTGATGATGAAGGGTTCGAATCCGGAATGAAGCCGGAAACCATTCGGAAGTGGAGAAGGAGGGCAGAAGATGAAGGGGTTCCGTATCCTTGGGTCGGTTGTGCTGTTCCTGGCAATCCTGGGGCTGTTCCTGTGGACATCTTCCGGGGTGAAGGCCGGGGATGAGATCAAAGCAGGTGAAGAGGTCAAAGCGGCTGAAGGGGTCAAAGCGGCTGAAGCGGCCTTCACCTATATCGGGTCTGAGAAGTGCAAGATGTGCCACAAGGGAGAAACAAAGGGCGCGATTTTTGAGAAGTGGCTTGAAACGCCTCACGCCAAGGCTTTTGAGAATCTTCCGGCAGCTTCTCAAAAAGATGAGAAATGTCTGGTTTGTCACACGACCGCGTTTGGAGCCGGCGGCTATGTCGTCGGCGCTGAAGGCGCTGAGGCTTTTGCCGGCGTCGGTTGCGAGGCATGCCATGGTCCGGGAAGTGAATATAAGAGCATGAAGATTATGAAAGATCGTGCCCTGGCCCTCAAGGCCGGCATGATTGTCCCGACGGCAAAAGAATGTGCAGCTTGTCACACGGCTGAGATTCCGAAGGCCTGCTGGGGCGGCGCCGAGGCGGCACCGAAATTCGATTTCGCCGTGGCTTCCAAGGCTATCGCGCATTCGATACCCAAGTAGGTTTTCACTTGAATTCAACAGAATGTTTAATTGGGACGGCGGGGGTTCTGCTTCCGCCGTCTTCAATTTAATTATGAAATGTATCTTGTTTGGCTTGATTCGTTTAGAGCGGCACGGTAGATTAGTTTCCTGACGCCGGGCACCCGAGGGCCTGGAGGCAGGTGCGTCTGGAGGGACATCTCAGGGAATGGAAGCGATTCTGAGTCAGGAGACGCGGAGTAAAAGTAAAAGGAAGGGCCGCCAGGAAGCCGCCCGCATCAATCCCCTTCCCCCGCCGGAGCGCGAGGAGTGGGTTTGCCGTATCTGCGGCTGGCACGCGATACAGGAATCTCAACCCGAGGAGTGTGCTCTTTGCAGCGCGGGCCCGGGAGCCTTCATCCAGGAATACGAGATGGAGGTTTCTCCCGAATCCGAAGTGCAGATTGAGGCCCTCGACGAGGGGCTCTGGAGTCTGAAAAGCGCCTTTGCCTGGGGGCATGCCAGCTATCTGCTTGAAAAGCCGACAGGTCCCATCCTCATCGATTGCCCCGATGTTTTCACCCCCGAGTTGGTTGATTTTTTAAAGACACGCGGCGGCGTTCATCAAATCCTGTACTGCCACCATCATTTTCTGGGGGCGGGGCAGCGCGCGCGCCAGCTCTTCTCGGCGGAGACATTTTTGCACGAAGAGGATAAGCATCCCAAAATCGTGACCGTTCCGGTCGATAATTGGGTTGCGACAGAGGAATCGGCGATCAATGGGCGCGGTGGTGAACCGATTCGAGGCCTGTTGGTGGGCGGGCATACGCCCGGCTCGACCTTCTTTCACTATGACGGGATGCTCTTCACCGGTGACGCCTTCAGCGGTTGGACGGGACCGCTGGAATGGTATTACACCGAGTTGACCGCTGTCCAAAGTGCCCGCAAGAAACTGGCCGATCTTCCCATAAAGGGGATCTACTCTTGCTGCGGGCATCTGACACGCGGCGCATCGCGCCAGATACTCGGGAGCAAATCGCGCTAAGACGACTCTGCGGCAAGGCGTTTCCCGGTGATGGCCAAGGCCTTTTTTGAGATGTCACAGGTTATCCAATAACGCTGGGATGACTCGGCCGCGACGGCTGTTGTTCCTGAACCGCAAAATGGATCGCAGATCAGATCGCCCGGGTCTGATGCGATCTGCAAAATTCTCTTCAACAGAGCCAGCGGTTTCTGAGTTGGATAGCCGCTGGCTTCTGATTGATTGCCCCGCAGCGCCGGGATCTCCCATACATCCCGAAGATACGTTTCACGGTACAGACCTTCGCTGTCCCGCTCAATTTTGACATTTGAAAATCCGTAATGATGGCGCAGGCGGGAACGTTCCGTTGACCGGTTGAAAGTGTATCCGTCTGTTTTGGCGTAATAGAGGATCGTGTCATGCTTCCGCGCCAGATGCCGGCGGGGGACACCCCCCGTGCGATAGGCCCAGATGATCTCATTGACGAGACGGGATACGCCGAAGATACGATCCAGGATGATTCGGGCATAGGGAGCGGCCCGCCAATCGAGATGGATAAAGAGCGATCCCTTGTCGGAAAGGACCCGGTGACCCGCTTGAAGGATCCCTTCGAGCCAGCGGAAGTAGGCCTCTCCCCCCGGGTCGTCATAGCGGCCGGTGCGTGAGACCTTTTGCCGGCCTGTTCCAAAGGGTGGATCGGCATAGAGGAGGTCGACTGAACCCACCGGCAGGGCGGCCAGTAGAACCTCCGCCGGCAGATGATAGGCAAGACCCCGGACGGTATCCTTCCCCGGCTGGAGAGATGGAGATTGGGCCACGGAACGGAGTCCAATTTTCAGTTTTTGGTCCATTTTCTTATGCCTCTTCGATCCTCAGGGAAATCCATTCGCAGTCGATACTTACTATATATCCGGATTCCTGTCATGACGTGTGAGGATTCCGCGTGTCACACCGCAACAAGGGGGAATTGGCATGTCCGATACGATGCCTCGAGGAGAAGAACTGGTCGCGCAAGGCTATCTCACCCGAAACCAGCTGGAAACGGCCTTGAATCGTTCGAGGGAAGCACCACATCTGAGCCTTGAGGAGATCAGTCTTCAACAAGGGTTCATCAGTGAGGGAACCTTCAAGGAAATCATTTCCGAACCACCCGGGAATCTGCGACCCCGGCTTGGGACTCTTCTCGTGCAGCAGGAATTGGTGACGGAGGGGCAGCTGGCCAAGGCCTTGGCGATACAAAGCCGGACCGGTGGGCTTCTTGGGCAGATCTTAATCCGTCTCGGGCACCTCAACGAGGATCAGCTCGTGGAGACGCTGGCTTCCCAGTTTGCTTTACCCTTTGTCCCCATCGGGCATCTGCGACCGAACCGGTCCCTCCGCCGGGTTCTCAACTCGACCTATGCCCTCCGCAACGGGGTCGTCCCGATCGGGTTGATCGGCCGGCGGCTGACCGTCGCCCTCTCTGATCCAACCTATCGGAAGCCGGTGGAAGAGCTGGCTTCCCTTACGGGATATGATATCGATATTGTTCTCTCGACCCACGCCCAAGTAGAGCAGCTCCGCGCCTATCTTTATGGGGATGATGAACCTGATGTGGCATCGACCGGCACGGAATCCCATTCCACGACGATCCCGGTCACCAACAGCCCCGTGGCGAAGAGAGCTCCCAAATCGCAGATGTCGACCGATGCGCTTCTCATGGCTGTTTTTGAGAAGGGGGTGCAGGAAAACGCGACGACCGTTCATCTCGACCCCAGCCCGCGCGGGCCCCGTCTTTACTTCCGTGTCGAAGGGGAACTTCAAGACTACAGCGCCGGTGAACTGGGAACACAAATCGCCCTTTCCTACCGGGCGATTGTGCACCGGTTGAAAACATTGGCGAAACTCGATCTCACCGAGAGGCGGCGTCCCCAGGTCGGACAGATCAAATTGGAACAGGGCAAACGGGATGAAGCCCGAACGGTGGAATTCTATCTCAATGTTATGCCGACGCGTGAGGGTGAGGCGATCACCATCCGGATAACGGAATGCAATGAGGTGAGAAAATCTCTTGATGATCTCCAATTCTGCAGTGATGTCCTTCCCCGTCTCTATGATATTGTACAAGCACCTCACGGCATCTTCCTTTGCACCGGCCCCTCTTCATCCGGCAAATCGACGACATTATGGGCCGCCGCTGATTTCTTAAACGCCAAGGGGCGCAAGGTAGTCGCGATTTCGACACGCCCCGGCCCGGTCATCTCCAATATCCTGCGGGTGCCGATGCCGCAGGAGGGATCGCCCGATTTTCCGATCCTGCTTGAGCATGTCGATAAGCTGGATCCCGATGTGATACTGATCGATGAAATTCAATCGTCCGATACGGCCGAGTGGGTTGTCGAATGGGCTCGATCGGGACGGAAGGTCTTGGCCTCGCTGCGGTCAATGGGCTCGCGCGCCGCGATGGGCACCTTCAATCGTTTGGCGGGGGACGAATTGGGGTTGGGTGAACATTTATCGGGTCTGGTCGGCCAGAGGCTTCTGCGCGCCGTCTGCCCCGATTGCTCAAAGGAATACTCACCGGATCAGAAGATCATCGCACGGCTTGGAGATCTCCTGCCCGCCGAGGCCCAATGGCGCAGCGGCGAGGGATGCGCGCAGTGCGGCTTTACCGGCATCCGCGGACGAATCCCGGTGGTCGAGATGTGGATCCCCGGACCGACGCGGAATGTAACCCCGTGGTTTCAAGAATCGCAGGACGAGGCTGGTTCGGGGGGATGGTCCTATACTCTGGGCGGCGCGCCGCGCCCGATTATAGAAGCGATCACCCAAGTGGTGGATGCGATCGGCGCCGCGGCGAGGGGAAAGATAACATTGGAAGAGGTGGTCCGGTCCTTTGACTTCTGGGAACTCGGTGCGACTTCGACCCTGATGCCCTCTGGACGAGCGGCGTTGCAATCCGGGGAGCCGGGCGGTAGGGCCGCCGCTTAGATGGGCGCAGGACCGGGCGGTTGGATTGGATCGCCCGGCGTACTCAATCAGATTCTTCGAACAACTGAGCCTGAAATGTGTAAAATATCGTTTCAGGCTCTTTCCATGCCCTTTCCCGCAACCCTGCCTTTTGTGAAAGATGGGTCAGCGTCGTGTGAAGATCCCATCCTTGTTCCGTCGCCACCTGCGGCAGGAAGACGGCCCGGTAGGGACCCTGCTCCAGAAGGATGCCGTCGCGTCCGATGACGATCTCTTTGATATCCGCGACCGGTTTCATGGGTGTCAGAACCGAGATCTCAATCCGGACGTGCGGCAGTTCATCTTTGGTCAATGGTGAGAAACGCGGATCGTGAAAGGCGGACTGGATAGCTTGATGGGCGACACCCTCGGCGAGGGGCTCATGCCCGGCGATTGACCCGATGCATCCCCGGAGGCGGTTCCGAAGTTGGAGAGTGACAAAGACGCCCCGCTCTTCTTCGAGGGGGCCCCCGGTAAACTCATTGGGGAGCGGCTTGCTTTTGCTCCTCCCGAGGGCAAAAGTCTCTTCGAGCGTTTGGCGCGCCAGATTGAGAAGATACGCCTGTTCTTCCTTTGAAAGTTTTTTCTCTGGATTTTCGTCAGTTGGAATTTCGTCAGTTATATCTTTCTCAAGCGTATTTCCATCAGGGGCCGCATCAGAACCCGCCTGTTGGAAGAGGATCGCCGCATAGCTCACGGAAGAGCTGAAATCGCCGTTGATATCGCCGGAACGAGTATAATTCAACAATTGCCCTTCAAAATTCAACGGCGGCGTCTGTGCGTCCGCCAGGCGTTTCACCAGGGTGAGAACAATCCCCACCGGTTCGTAGCCGCAAACGGTAATGCCGGTGTTGCGATAATACCTTGTCCATCCCGCCGGATCGATTTTCAGCGCCTGCGCCACGGCGCCCATATCAAGCTTCTTTAGATTTTCGGGGATCTCATCCGAGAAGGGAGTATAGCCGAACCGGTCGCCGAAATGTGTAAAGTCGGTGCTGGCGATGATCAATGTTTCATTGTTGATCCAGGGGAGCAGAGATCCGGCGATCCCGTCCCAGTCGGCCGGATCGGTTCCCTGCACCACCAGATCGACCAGCTTCCATCGACCCCTCAGCACTGTTTGGAGAAAGGGGAGTTGAATCTCATCGGCGTGCTCTTCCCGATGCGCCCCTTTGACGGTCTTGAAGCCGGGACGCGTCAACAGCTCTGCGACCATCAGACGGTCAATCGGCACCCGGCCGAGGGGGGTTTCATAGGCATCGATGGGAAGGGTGGAGATGCCCCGAACCGAGGCATGGTGGCTTGGGGCGAGAAGGATGACACGCCGGATTCGATCTGCCACGGGGCCCTGTAGGGATCGGTAGAGATGCGCCGCGCACGGGCCGGACCACTGATAGCCGGCGTGCGGGGTTACGATCGCCGCCGGAAGGTGTTGCAACTCAACGGGGTCCTTGACACTGTCAAGGAGCTCCTGGATTTCCCGTTGCAAGGCCGGAGGATGAGCGGAATACCACCGCCCGGCGATCGCCGAGGCGCGAACAACTTGAGATTCATGGGGATAAGGAATTTCAGGGTCCTTGTCTGAGCCGCCCATCGTCTGGTCTCCTCTGCCGGACTGTTTTGTCGCAATGAATTCATTATTAAGGCTCCAGCCCACTGGATCCATAGATAAAGATCGTGTGACCGGCAAATGAAACGAAGTTTTGGGTGGAAAAATAGGAAGATGGGATACACCCTACTTGACTCTCGCGGTGATTTCTTGGTATCCTTTAATTGCTAGAATAAAGCTGGGTGCTCAAGGCGTTTTGATAATTTGAGTACCGAGCTCCATTGAGGAATGGGACGGCTTATCGGAGCTGTCCCTTTCCTCGTTTTTGAGAATTAATGAGCTGGTATTTGAAATTCCGGAAAGACGTAACTCAAGATTGTCACAAGGGCATAGACCGCCAGAAGCACAATTCCGAATCCCCGTTTCATCTGATCGCCGGACGCCATAACCCCCACACGGAAGACGATGAGAACACCGAGCATCGCGGGAAAGAGCAGCCGGAAGAAATGAGGACCCGCCTGCAATCCGCCGCCGGTGACCGCGGCCGCGGCGCCCGCCACAAAGAGAACATTCAGGATATCGGCTCCGACGATATTCCCGATCGCCAATTCGCCATGACCCTTGCGGGCCGCCGTCACGGCGGTGACCAGCTCAGGCAGGGATGTGCCGAAGGCGACCAGGGTCGCGGCGATGACACTGTCGGGGACATGAAGGCGCAAGGCCGCCTCGGTTACCCCGGGAATCAGGAGGCGGGCGGAACCGACGACAAGGATGATGGCGCCGATGAGTTTTAAAACGATGAGAAGGTTGGACTTTTGCGCACCCGCTTCTTCAAACGCCTCAAGATTCACCGCACCAGCCTGCCGGGACCAGCGCACCGAGAGCCACATATAGGCGGCCAGAAGGGCGAGAAAGACAAACCCCATGAACTGCGGGAGGTTGCCGCCGGCGACAAAAATACCGCGGGGATTTAACTTGGAGCTGAATATGGGAATGCAGGCGAGAACGAGCAGGAGCCCCGCGCCGAGTTGAATCCAGCCTTGCCGGTTGACGATGCGGCGATCTAATGTTAAAGGTGCGATGATCGCCGCGAGACCGAGGATCAAGCCGGTGTCGCAGATGATCGATCCGACGGCATTGCCGAGGGCGAGACCGGGATTTCCTTGAATGGCCGCAAGGACGGAGACGGCCACTTCGGGCGCGGTGGTGCCGATACTGACGATGGTCGCCCCAATGACGATTTTCGGAATACCCGATCGTTCCGAGAGGGTGACCGCTTCAACGACCAGCCAGTCGGCGCCTTTGCCGAGCAGTGATAGGGCGACGGCGATCCAGAGTCCCAGAAGGGACCAGTGGAGTTGACCGATAAAGTGATTGAGGGCTTCTTCCATCACATCCCTGTGTTGTTGGTTCCGCTACCGCCCGCGAGATGATACTTCAAGATACAATAAGATAATCGGTTGTTTCTCGATAATTCCACTCTGTCAATTGCCGGCGGATCAGATCCCTCGCGCCATGCACACCGACACAAACAAGGAGTTTTTGATGAGCGACCGGCCCCCCTTTGAGGATGGAGAGGTCCTCGACGCGCGCCCCTTGCACCATCCGTCCGACCCTCAACCGGTCGATGTCGAGGAATCCATGGATCGTAATGCCGGCATCATCCAGCGCCCGGGCCAGTTTCCGGCCAAAGGGTCCGGCGCCGCAGATCCAGATCTTTTGATCGCCCAGGATCCGGCTGAGGTGATGCGCTTTGCAGCGGCGAAAAGCCTCGGCGGAGTAGTTATCATGGGTCCGGCTCAATCGGCCCGGAGAATCCCGCCAGGCATAAAGGACCTTTGGAATTTTGGCGAACCCTTTTCCTTGCAGATGAAGACGGAGCCAGAGGTCATAATCTTCGGGCCAACCCATATCACGGTAGCCGCCGGCTTCTTCGAAGGTCTCGCGGCGCATCGCGACGGTCGGATGGGGAATGGGGGATTCGATCCAGATGTCGCGGGCGATCTCTTCCGGTGTGATGACCGAGTTGATCCAGTTTTGATAACGGGAGAGGCCGGGGGCCGGTTCGGGGAAGATGGTGACGCCGGTGGCGATGACATCCCATTCGGGATGATTCAGCAGGGCCTGGATTTGTTCCTGAAAGCGATCCGGGTGGGAGGTGTCATCGGCGTCTTGACGGAAGAAGGTGCGGCCGCGCGCTTTCGATGCGGCGAAGTTGAGGGAGATGATCAATCCTTGAGGCGGTGTGTTGAAGGGGCGGATGCGGGGATCGCGATGAGACCAGTCGCGCAGGATCCGTCCGGTCGCGTCTTGGGAACCGTCATTCACAATGACGGCCTCCCACTCTTTAAATGACTGGGCCGCCAGAGAGGCGAGACACATCTCTATTGTCTCCGCCCCGTCTCTGACGGCCATGATCACGCTGATGGTTGGATCCACATCGTTTCCAGCCCGCCGCCTTCTAAGGCAGGACGGGTTTGTTAAGGGGTCATCCCCGATTTTAGGTGCATTAAAAAGAAATCGACCATCTTGCGATAGAGAATGAGACGGTTTTCCCGTTTCCCCACGCCGTGCCCTTCATCAGAGAAGATCAGGGTATCGACCGGGGCGCCGCGATCGGAGAGGGCCTTGGCAATCTGGCGCGCTTCACCCACCGGCACGCGCGGATCGTTCTCTCCGTGGATCACGAGCAAAGCCCCCTTGATCCGATCAACATGGGTCATCGGAGAGATTTCGTGCAAAAATTCCGGATCGCTGAGGGGCCCGTATTCGGCTTCACGGAGATGACGCCGGTAGTCGGCGGTGTTTTTCAAGAAGGTCTCGAAATCGGCGATGCCGACTTCGTCACAACCGGCGGCGAAAAGATCGGGGTAGGTTGTCAGCGCGGCCAATGTCATATACCCGCCGTAAGAGCCGCCTTTAACACCAAGCATCTCTGGTTTTGTATAACCATTATCGATGAGCCACTGCGCGCCGGCACCCATATCCTTAACCGAATCCATCCGTTTTTTGTAGTCATCCATCATGGAGAATTCTCTGCCGTAGCCTGAGGAGCCGCGGACATTCGGCGCGAGGAGGCCAAAACCGTGCTGCATGAGATAGGTGAAGTGGCGGTTGAAGTGGGGGCGGAATTGTCCTTCGGGGCCGCCGTGCATATCCATGATAAAGGGGATCGGTCCCCCTTTGTAGTGGGGCGGCAGATATAGAAAAGCCGGAATTTCCAAGCCGTCGAAGCTTTTATAATGTATGAGTTTCGGATCGGTGAAGACCGCCGGGTCGACACCGGCATAGGTTGAGAAGGTGACGCGCTTCAGCTCTCTCGTGTCCCAATTCCATCTCCAAACATCGGGTGATTGGGTCGGGCTGCTGAAGCCGAAGGTGATCTCATGCGTGTTGGAAAGGCTCACCGATGAAACGATGCCGTCCAACTCCGGCACGGGCATTTCCTTTCCCTTTTCAATGTCAAAGATCGAGAGGCGGCCGTATCCTTCTTCGTTATAGACGAGGGCGGTATAGCGGCGGTCGGGGGAGAGCTCACCCTCTTCCAGCTCCCAGGGAGAATCGCCCTTGAAGGGGAAGGTGATCTTTCGTGTTTCCAAATTCATCATCGCCGGTTTGAGAAGTCCCTGTGCGTTATCACTGGTGAGGATGAAGATCGACTGTTCATCGGCGGAGAAAACCCCGCCGACATAATACTTATCCCCCTCATGCTCGGTTAGATTTGTGACTTCTTTCGTCTCCAGATCGATAAGAAGAATATCGGTGTCTTGGCTGGAGCGATACTCAATCAACGTCAGCCGGCGCCCCGCTTTATCAAGATCACTGGCGATATTATAGCTGGGCGACTCATAAACGACCTGCGGCTCGCCATCAGGAAGGACCCGGCTATAAATGTAAAAGTCGCGTCCGTTCGCCTCGTTGCTCGGATAATAGATTGAACGACCGTCGCGCGCCCAGATCGGCTGGATGAAGCGGGTTTCAGGAGCGTCGGTGAGTTGCTTCAGCGCGCCGGTCTTGCCGTCCATCAGAAGGAGCTGGCTCTGTTCATTGCCGCCGACACTGGCGCCGATGATGACCCACCGGTCGTTGGGGGAGATGGTGTAGTAGTCGACGCCGTCGGGAAAGACGGTGAGCTGATAAGGCCATCCCCCGGGGAGCATCCGGAAGAGCTGATTGACCCCCGGCATGCCGGAGGTGAGATAGATCGTCTTCCCATCCGCCGATATCCTCGGATCACCCGACCACCCGATCTGCATGAAGGTGTCGATATCGGGCAGGGGCGCGATGAAGGCCTCCTCGATCGGGTCGGTCTCGTCACCTGTGGGAAGTCCCGCAGAGAGCTGGCCTGCGAGGCAGGGGGCCGCGGCGAGACTTCCGGCGAGGCATAGGATCGCCAGGGTCAAACCGGCGTGAGGGATCCGGTTTTGGTTCGATTTCATCATGAGGTCATTTCTCCTTCGTCGATTCGTCATATCCGAGCGCTGTTCGACTCACCGCCGCCGGCTTCGCCGCTCTTTCTATAGAGCGGATGTCCAGCTGACTCCGATCATCCGGCGTTGTCCTCTGTATACGTCCCTTTTCGAGGCTCTGTTTCCCAGGGTACGAAAGCCCACCGGCAGGTTCAACCGCTCTTGAGCGCATGGACCTTACAATTCCATGCCGGCCAAATGACGCCCCGGTCCCGGCGCAACTCCAATCGCAGCAGCGTGGACGGGGTTTCAGGAGGCACCGGGGAGTTGTCCGGCAAGGGGAAGTTACGGGGTTTTCGCGGATGACAGCGATGAGTCCATCCGATACGCTATTTATACACGGGGAGTTAGTTCAGTGGGCGCCTTGCGGTGACCCGCCGCATATCGTCGAGTGGAGATTCCCCGGCGATATCACGTCCCGAAACCAAACAACATGTCGTATTGATCAAGGGTTGTTGGGGTTGTAGTGGGAGTGAACATGAAATCGATGAAAATTCTATTGCCGCTATTGTTCATCATGGTTCTGTGGGTTACGGCTTGTGAGGATACGCAAAAGCCCGGTGATGATGACTGGGTTGAAGAAAAGCCTCCTATAACGCATGGCATTGTCTCCGATCCGGACTCGTTCACCGTGGAAGCATCCCCGCAGTACACGGTCTCGCGGGATGATCTGGATCTTAACGGCATTCAAATGGCGATGGTCGGACTCCTTCTACCGCACGGTGAAAATTCCTTTCCCGAGAATCGCGTCTCAAGAGAATTCGTCATCACACCCGGAGATTCGATTTCGGTGACTGTCTCTGATTGCCCGCCCGGTGTTCCATGGGTGCACTTCATTGATGGGGATGACCTGGTGCTATCGCGGGAAGATTCAACCAATACCGGCCCCGGCACATGCAATCGCATCTTCGTCTTCACCGCGACGGAGAGGGATAAGGGTTATTTCGCTCTGGTGGAGACTAATCCTGCTACCGGCGGCCAATGTATATCCTCAAGCTCACCGGCGTTGATGCTCTCTTATACGGCGGGACCGGTAGACAGTTTGTGGGTGGATCTCCAGCAGATCATTTGGGAATATACGGCGTCACCTCACAGTAATTTGCGCCTTAACCTTCAGGGGGTCACCAATGCCAGCCGGTTGAGGATTGAGACCTATGGTGACGGGGCGATCGGCTCTGAACCCATCCCTCTGAATCTCGACGGCAGTTTTCATGCGGAAATTGGAATCGCTTTCAGCCATTTGCCGCGGGTGCTATTGGAGACGTCCAGCATGCTCTGTGTCTATGGAGCGCCCGGATGTCCCGTTGTCATCGAGCTGGAATAGTTTTATCGCCGCCGACGGGAAATCTTGTGGCTTTCCCGGGGCTTGTTGGCGTCGGCGAGCGGGTGATTTTAGGCGCTGATGTTCGCTTGAATTCGAGACCCCACCGATTTTGACCTTGCACGATCAATAAATCGAGCTCGGCACCGGCATGGGTCGCCCAGTAATAACATTGTTCGCGTCGTGCATTCACTTGCCTGATCACAGCGCTCATCGCAAACCACTCCCATGACGCCCCTGGTTTTGGGTGGCCTTCGAGAGAATGAGGAAGCTTGCCGGGCGCCGAGGGCGATCCGCAAGCACGCGCAACACGGGAAAGAGATCCGGGACGCGCTGGATCTCATCGATCACCACGAGGCCTCGCAGGTCCTTGAGTGCCAGCATAGGTTCCGAGAGGCGTGAAAGATCGTCAGGATTTTCGAGATCGAAGACGGCGGTCGGACCGTAGTGCCGTTCGACGATCTGTCTGGCCAGCGTCGTCTTGCCAACCTGCCGGGCGCCGATAATGCCGACGACCCGATGCTCGCGCAGCAGTTGGCGGATACGTTTGATCTGTTGGGGGCGAGTCTTCGTGATTGCCGGGGTACCTTGAAATCTCGTCGGTATCCATCGAAATTTCAAGGTTCAACCGATGCCTCCGGGAACAAGACCCGGCTCTGGGCTGAGGAGTAGGGCGCGACGACCATCGTTTATTCATGAATGAATGTAAAGCGACCGCCCCCGATCCTGCAGAGGCGGTCGCTTCAGATACCGCGCAGATTATTATCTTGCCAATATCATCCGCTGCGTTTCGCTTCTCCCGTTCCATTGCAGGCGATAGAAATAGACACCAGGCGCCACGGGGACGCCGGAATTGTCGGCGCCGTTCCAGGCGATGCAATAACTCCCCTCCGGCTTGTACGAATCAATTAATGTGCGAACCAGCCTTCCGGCGGGATTGTAGATGCGCAATTCGAGCGGCGCGCCGCTCACGCTCGCGGGGACGCGGAAGGAGATACTGGTGCTGAAGACAAATGGATTCGGGGCGTTGCCGGCAAGGAGCCCGACCGGAGTTGTCCCGATTTGATTTTCAGCGTGGGACGTGTCATAGGTTCGTGCGGCGCGAAAACCAAGAAGAAAAGAGCTGGTATTGGGATTCTGGTTGGTGGGTCGCAAGGCGTTCGGCATGTAGGAACTACTGTGGTCCCAACACCCTCCATGAATAACCCGGTAGGTACCGCTGCCGGGGCCTGCCGGATCAATCGCGGGAGCGGTCCCAAGTTCGCACACATGCCAATCGTTGCACCACTCGAAAATATTTCCAGCCATCTCCGTGAGACCCAGCGCTTGGGGCGCGCCCGGGTAAGTTTCCGCCGGGGCGGTCCAGTGAACGCAGTTGCGCGAATTGGCCAGGCTGCAGGTCGGCGCTTGATTCCCCCAAGGATAGATGCGCTCATCGTCATATTGCGCCGCATACTCCCACTCGGCATCCGTCGGCAGTCGGTATCCCTCGGCGCCGTAGGGATCGCCTCCATGGCACGCCCAATTGCCGTTGTGATCGTAAGCCCGCGTCAATCCGTCCTGAAGGCTGAGCCAATCGCAGTAGCGCGCCGCTCCGTACCAGGTCACCATTAAGGCGGGATGGCTCGCCGGATTATATCCGCTTGGGTAGGCGGTCTGCGCCTGGGTAGACGGCGACTGCCGGAGATAAAATATCCCGGCGCCGTTAAACTGAATCTCACAAAAGTCATTATTCATTTGAAGAAGCACCAGCGTGCTTCCATCGAGATTGTCCCACACCGTCGCCGTCGAAGCCGTCACATAGCCGCTGTTATACGCCCATTGGAGCGCTTCCATAAATTCCTGGTTTGTCACCTCGTGGCGGCAGATGTCGAAATCGCGGGTGAGAGTTACCGTGCGCTGATTAATGCCGCACGTTGATGTACCGTCGCCCATGATAAAAACCCCGGCGGGAACCGTGACCATCTCCGGCGCAGCTTCGGCCGGATTGGGAACGGCGAAGGTCACGATGAGGAGCACAAGGAGACCAGAAATTCGATGCTGCATAGCTATTATCCTCTCTCATACTTCAGATTAACGGGGATAGCAGGACACCGGGTTTGTCCTGTCGTTTAATTGATCAGCCGAAGGATAGCAGAGTTATGCCATTGAATCAAGATGACACAGAACGAAGAACTCGAAAGCCACCCCTCCCATTTAATCCGTCCGCATTGAGTGACTAGCGGTGAGAGAATGTCTCGATCACATAATCGGAGCCGACTATTTTGGGCGGGATGAGATTTGTAAAAGGGACAACCATCCCCATTCTAGAGGGGCGCGTCTCCGAAATCCTTCACGTGGCATTTATTGCACAATGAACGCTGGTTGGGGCTGGTATAGGGATCCTCAATAGGGTATGAACCGGAGGCCACGCCGTCATCTGAGAGATAGGTAATAGAGAAATCCCAACGGCCCGCGTCAGGAGCGGAGCTGGCATGGGCCCGATGACAGGTCAGGCACATGACCTGGCTTGTAGCGGTCGGGCCATCATCGCTATTGATCGTCATATTCTGATCTTCAAAGGGTACAAGTGCGAGATAGGCGGTGCGCCGTGTATTCGATTCATATCCGTGATAGATCGACGCCCCGGAGGCATCGGGGGCGGGAACTTGATAGGCAAAGAGCTCGTGTTGCGCCACGCCTCCATCCCCATAGAGCATCCTGAAATTTCGATTACCGTGGGGATCATAGCAACTTGTACAACTGAATTGGTCGGATGGGAAGGATCCGCCCGGAGAGGTTTCCAGCACATCATCCGGACCGACATTTCGTGACGGAACGATAACATTATGTCCGGCGCCGATCATCCGTCCCGGATTGAGGGGATTGCTGCTGAAATTGTGACTGATGAGATCGTCA
Source organism: Candidatus Eisenbacteria bacterium (assembly GCA_018831195.1). Taxonomy (NCBI): domain Bacteria; phylum Candidatus Eiseniibacteriota; species Candidatus Eiseniibacteriota bacterium. The sequence continues at coordinate 64,211 of JAHJDP010000034.1, forward strand.
TGGCAGATCAAGCAGACATCACTGGGGTTAGAATGTACAAGTAAAAAAGCAATCCCGTTAGGATGTTCCGAGTCGGCCGGCGACCCATCCTGGCTATTGTGCATCGTATGGCAGAAATCGCAAGCCGCCACACCCCCGCGGTGCAGACCCCGAAGTGACATCGGATGAGTTGCATGGCAATAAAAACAGTTATTCTGTGCTTGTGCGCCGAGCGTTGAGATGACGAACAGAAAAAGAAACGCGGCCAAACGTTTTGACACGACCAGAACCTCCCACCCAAAGATGATTAGCTTTGTAGCGTCAGATGAATGACATTCCAAAAACAATCGTATCAGAACCCCGGCCAATTCGTAATGGGATCTCTTCCCCGGTTGTGCCAGGGTCATGACCATCATAGGTACACTCATTTCGTCTCCATTCGTGCGTCATCACGCCAAGGAATAGTGGACCGGTGACTTTTACAAATCCGACACTCTCTGGGTGAGGCAGAAGGTCTGTGCGGCGAATCCCTGGGACATGACTCCTCGATTCCTCGTCCATGGTGGAGACATGGAAGGCGTTGAAAGATGGTTGCTCTTCGCCCCAGAGTTCTATATTATCCTTGTGGCCGGCCAATGAGGGGTCGGCCTGCGCCGAAGGAGCGTTGGAATATCTTATTAGCGGCTATCATCGATACCGCCGGAAGCAAGACCCTCCACAGTCCCTCCGGCGCGTCCTCGTCCGTCGCGGTGAATCTTTAGCGCGCGGAGATCCACGGCCTTCACCATGAGGGGGTGTCGCATGTCATCAAATCGGTCTGTCACTGTATCTCTCCTGTTGTTACTCCTCTTTGCCCAGGGCGCGGCGTGCTGGGCCTCCGAGGGCGTCTCGATTGAGACGGCCGCCGGGCCGGGAAGCTCTGTGGTCGTTCGCTCCGTGACCTGGTCGAATTCCCCGGCGCCCGATCCCGATCCCGTGCCGATGCCGGGTGCGGCGACGCCCGCGACCTTTCCCCGCGATGCCCGTTCCTATCTCTGGATCGATCAGAACCACCAGAATGCGATAGCGGAACGGGTGGCGATCACCGGAGACGGCGCGCACATCATCGCCGGGTGGTGGCTGAACAACATGCGGGTTTCGACTTACGACACCGAGGTCGACGCGCTCCCCGAGTGGTGGCGGCCCATGACCGTGCAGTTCCAGATCGACGTGGACGCCGATCAAACCGGCGCCATGCTCACGGCCACGGGACGGGGCGATTCGCTTTACACCTTCGATGCGGCCAGCCCGACACCGACTCACAGCGGGAGCTTTCCGGCGCCGCAGGTCGGGTATCGCTGCGCGGTGTCGAGTTCCGGCAACACTTACATGGGGGCGAGCGGGAATCCCGACGGTACTTCAGGCGAGGTCTACGTCTGGGACGGCTCCGGGACGTTTCTCTTCAAGGCGCCGCTGACCGCCCCGCCCGAGGGAGTGGACGTGTCGGCCGACGGGCTCGTCGTCGCGGCCAATGTGCGCACCTACGTCAAGATTTGGGACGCGCTGACGGGCGCTCTTCGTGATTCGGTGGCGATTCCGGGTGAGACGCAGGTCCCGGCGGTTCTCTCCGGCGACGGGAGCATCCTCGTCACCAGCGGATTCAGCCACTTGGTCCGCGTCTACCTCTGGAACGGAACCGACTACGCACCCCTCTGGACTTATAACTTGACCGGCACGACCTGGGCGACAGCATTGGCGGTGTCTGACGACGGATCCACCATCGCCGCGGGGGGGTGGCTTTCGACGGGCTCCTACGGCGGTCGCGTGGCGCTGCTGGACATCGGCAGCGCGATCCCATTGTGGATCGACGCGAGCTACGGGGATTGGGTGTCCTCGCTTTCTCTGACGGCCGACGGAAGCCTGCTCGCCGCGGGTTCCTGGGGGCGCTCTGGAGACACCTTCGGCAACATTGTGACTGTCTACGACCGCGACACCGGGGTCCCGATCCAGCACATTCAGGATGACGCCATCGGCGGCGTCGGTTCGTGTCTCAGCGTGGACATCAGCGCCGACGGGCTCTTCCTGGTCGCCGGAGGCAAGGCGGTTCATGCGCGCGAATTCGGCAACGGCGGATGGGTCATGGCGGCGCAGCTGACCGATCTCTCCGGGATCCACCCGAATGGGAACATCGTGACCGCGCCTATGCTGTCGGCCTCACCGAATCCGTTTCTCGGTGCGGTCCGGATCGCGCCCGCCATTCCAGGCGGGCCTGCCGCAGGCACCCTGCGGGTCTTCGCGGCGGATGGCAGACTGGTGCGCGACCTGGGCGAGTCTAAGGCGCTCTCCGGTTGGACATGGGACGGGAATGATGCGCTGGGGCGGAGCGTTCCGGCGGGGAACTACTTCGTTAAGGGTAACGGTGCGGTGCTACGGGTTGTTCGCTTGCGGTGAGATTGCCGGTCTCTCTGTTGGGCGCGGCCATGCTTGTCGAGTAGAAGGTGAGGAGTATGGGTATATTTTCCAAGGTGAGCGGCTTGAACAAGCTATCTGAGCATTATCATGCGACCAACGACCCCGGCGACGTCAGTCAAACCAAGCAGACGGTGAAGATCGGGGTCGTGAGGTATCGGAGTTGCGTCACCGTCGGTATTGGGAGCGGTGGACTGTTCCTTCGGGTGAGTCCACCGCTGGGAAAAGAATGCAAGCTGCTGATACCTTGGAATGAGATCAAAAATGTTAAAGAAGCAAAGTTGTATGGGCGGCAGGGAGTGCACATGGCGATAGGTGATCCCGCGGTAGGGGAAATCACCATCTACAAAGAATTGTTTGAACAATTGAGGGGGAATTTGAGCGGGGTGGCGCAATGAAGCTTGGAGTAAGCGAGTCAATGGCGGTTCAATGGGACACTGCGTTTGGAACGCTGAGTAGCAGATGGACGTCCCTTGATGCGTCACTTAAGTCGCTTGATGCACCGGAATCCGATATCCCCCCCGACGCTGTTTTCCGATCGTGACGTTTGTGTTGAGCCCGAAAGTTCTTCAGCTTTAGTGGAAATCGACCCGCCTTGCAACACTCTACAATTGACGCGCTGCCTGTTCGATGGGTTGCTTTCCTCGCAATCCAGAGAGTTGCAACACCACTCCCAGATATTCCCCAGCATATCGAAAAAGCCCCAGGAATTAGGCTGTTTCTGTTTCACTTTATTAATGAAGATCCCAGAATTTCCAGCATGCCAGGCGATAGAACCGATCGGAATTTTTGGATTCACCGGTCCGCCGGCCCTGCATACATACTCCCACTCTGCTTCCGTAGGTAATTGGTAGCCGAAGTGCCGGCAGAATGAATCCGCCTCGCTCCAGCTTAGGTCCGTAGCGGGATGGTCCACGGAGAGAAGTCGATCCTGCAGCGTGTGATGTGAGTTGGCATAAAGCTGGTATTTCCGCCATTGGCCGCGGGTCGTCGGTGTCTCGGCCATGTAGAACGGGTCAGCGATGACAATCTCGCGACTCGATTTCTCGTTCCCGTCTTCCGGCTTGAAGCTCCCCGGCTCCACAAGCACAAACACGATCCCACTGCGCGGATCGGTAGCCCGACGGGCCCATCCCCTTGATCCAGGTTCCCGATCAAGCCGTCTCCAGCTCGCCGGCACACGAGAGGAAATGACAAGCTCGGACGCGATCTGGCGCCTTGCCTCGCCATAGGCCACAATTGAATCTGTTACCTTTTCCTGTTTGCGATACTCGTTGCCCAGCTCGAACCATTCCCGCGCCATCAAAATCGCTCCGGGTTCCGGGATCTTCCAATCTTGAAACCTTCTCTCCAGTGCGCTGATGTCCGCCGATGCTTGGCGTTCCGCCTGATCTGCGGGCTCGCGTTTTTCCACACGCTGCAACGTCTCCTCGCGAGAACATGCATAAGCCTGCTGTGCTTCTTTGAAGGCTTTTTCCGCCAGGGATAGTTCCATCTCTTGCAGGTATTGGCGGCCTGCTTCCAGAAGCTGCTCCGCTTGTTCAAATGTCTTGGAAGGTGTCAACTGGTTGTTATCGTTATCTTGCTTTGCCTTGGTTCGATCCAAGACAACCAGCTGCTGAAGTGATTCAATCGAAGCTCTTCGAGCGATGAGCTCATGCACGCGCTCAAGGGTATTTGTAATGCCAACGTCAGCGAGTTCGAAGCAATTGATGGCTTTGTCGATATCTCTGTCACGAAGAGCGGCTTGTCCTTCAAGCAGGGCACGTCGGGCTTCCTCCTGACCTTCGACCCGTCCTGTCTGGACCGTCTGGAGGAGTTCTGCCAGCTCTCGGCTCCTCTCCGTCGCCTTGCGCTCGGCGCATTCGGCAGCCAGAACAGGGGCGCTCTCGCGGGCATTGGAGAACTTTGCCTTTGCAAGGGAGTAGTTATTTAGCGCTTGCTGGAGGTCGCCACGCGACATCTCTGCTTCAGCTGCCTGGATGGCTCGCTCTCCTTCATTGAATTCGGTGGGGGGCGTGATTTCAAGGCTCTTGAAGAGATCAGAAGTGCCGGCATATGCCTCCATTGCTTCGGCTGACATCGCTTCTGTCCGCAATCTGAGGTCTTCCTTGGAGATCAGCGCCGCAAGACTCTCAAGTTCTGCTCTCCCCGATCTATAGGTGGAGATGGCTTTGTTACACACCCGGTCGCGGATCATAAACTCGCCTGACTGGAGCTTGATCTCTACAGCCTGGAGTTTTTCACTATTTAAAACTTCTTTCTCAATAAAACGCTTCAGTTTTCGTAACCGATCAGCTTCGGCTGCATCACTTCGAGCTGCATTTGAGATTTGTTGTTCAAGTTTCTTGCTATAGTCCTTGATGTTCCCGCGGGCAGTCTCGGCGAGGGTTCTTTCGTGAACGGCCTCCTCGTATCGTTCATCAAGCTGCGGAGAATTCAGGTAAGCTTCGTTAGGCGAATCCTGTCTTGGAACTGAAGGATCAGGGATACGCGCGTCGAAGATAGTTTTTGGAAGCGATGAAATAACCTTCTTCAAATACCGGCTTCTCGGGATCGCAAACTTTTTGAGTGCTTGGCGGGCGCCCAATTGTAGACGAAGTCCAGGGCGAAGTTGGATATCTTCAATATAGATCGCCAGCGTCGGTTTTTTTAGCTCTAACGCCATATGGATTTCGTTGCTGACATTATCTGAGTTATCAGCGGCGGCTGAGACAAACACTAAAAAGTAAGATGAATGTATCAGTGCATTGGCTATTCCGTCCGACCATTCGTTACCGGGATCAAGGCCCTCATCGTACCAAATACGGACCCCATGATTGTGGAGTACTTTCAGATCCTCAAAGACCGATGCCCCATCGGCATGGGCATAACTCACGAAGCTGTATGGTTCGGTACCCTTGTAGGGTTCAAATGGGGGCGGGGTGTCAACAGTGACCATTTGCAGCTGACTCTCCATTCAGGATAGGGATATAAAACTGGCATCTGCCCGGGAAGACTTGCCTATTACCATAATCTCATTCTATCGCTGCGTCAATGCAATAGCAGCAGCTATCCAGTTGACCTATATAATGATGTGACATTCATCGCACCGATCTTCAGCACAGTTTTCGACACTAAGGAATCCGATTGTATAAACGTCCTGGGCGAGATGAAAATCCGGATTTGTTCAAAATTGAGAGCAAAGGTCCCCAATGGTCCATGCGATGGTTTGCGGTAGTAGGCCAAAACAGGATCTTCTGCGCCTCCAATCCGAACGGTACGAACTTCACCCGCCGCGTTTATTCTATTTGATTCATCTGCGTCATTGTTAGCTTGCCTTTCGGATTTTTATGCACGACCGCTTCCCACATCGAGGTATCGACCAGTTCGAGCTTCATTTTGTAGTTCGTGCCCGCGACAACCTGCGTTTGAACCTGGAGAAGCTGTTTGAGCGCTGGTCCCGGCGGACGGAATAGAAATGTGTGCTCCTTGGCAATCTCTTCGGCCGCGAACCCCGCGGCTTGCAGCGCCGACGGGTTATCCGGCGAACAATCGATGTAGGCGCCGGGCGCCGGGCGCGGCGCCTGTATCAATGGGAAAGATGCGGCTCCTGAGAGTGTAAGTGAGACGCCGGTGCCGCTTGTCGGGAGTTTCGTCCACTCCATCTCCGGTCCGGCTGTGAGCATCAATCCGACAATGGTGTGATCGAATGCCACATCCCCTTGAACGAACCTCTTGATCTCCTGGGGATCGAAGACGATGTCGACGCTGATCTTTTTGGTGGAACGACGTTGTTTCTTGACTCGGTCATCCAGGTCCTTCTCGAGTTCCGCCCATTCGCCACTTTTAATCATCTCCTGTTTTCGCAGCTCGATCGCACCCTCCTCGCCCACATCCACGATGTCGTACTGCGTGGGGATGATCTCGATCTTCCGGTCGCTCTCGGGCAGGAAATCTCGGGCCTCGAACTCGATGGAAAGAACAGGGACGACCGAGAGGCGCCACAAACTAATACCGAAATCCCTCTGCGATTTTTTGAAACAACCCAGCTGGAGCGCGATCGGCTGGAGGGTGGTCTCGCCCTCCCTGGTTACCCCGACGCCCCCGAACATCCAGGCGCCGAATTCCGGCATCTGGCAACCGACTCCGAGCTGCGCGGCGACATGTTTGAAGCTGCCGCCTACCTGAATCCCCGCCCAGACGTAATCGCAGAGAGTGGGGCTGCCGCCACCGCGGCTCTGGATCCCGGACGCGTCAGTTGGCGGAGTGTGATCAGTAGCATCCGCGCCACGCGTCATGATCCCCCCGCTCCAAGGCCCGACCATCGCCTCGAATACGAAGTCGCCACCGATATCGTCCCAGCCACCCGGAGTTCCCACGAACCCCTGTCCGTTGGCGTAGCCGTCCCGGCTGAACCACAGGTAAGCTGAGGGGTTTTGATTCGTTACCGTCACGGCCAATTGATCACCTGGCAGGACAGCAATTCCAGCCCAGCTGACATCGATCTCGGTGAGCTCCTCGCTATAACTCAGCGGGAAGTCATCGGGAGACATCTCAAGGGTGAACAGGGCAAACGCCGGATCGGAGACCGGGCGATCGTTCTGATCCAAAGGGCACAGACCGAGGATGAGGTTGCCGCCGGTCCAGGCCCGGCGGTTGATCCGCAAAGCAATGGTATTCAATTGTCCGGGCTGGCTGAGCGTAAAGGTTTGAGCGAAGGTCAGACCGCACCGTACCGGCTGAAACTCGTCGCTCGATGGAGTCCACGTCGCATCCGCAGCCTGCGACTCACCCCTGGCCTGAGGCGCAAGCAGCCTCCGAAGGCTTACAATCGTCGAGCCATCGTCCCAGTCGTCGGCCCGGAGCCGCCGCACCACCGGAGCCGCCGTGGGTTGTTCGATTCCCGCCGGCTCGGCATTGACGGCGCCGTCTCCGCGCGTCATCACCAGGTCACTCGTCGTGACCTCGGTTTCGAAAACGAAATCGCCTCCTCGGTCGCGCCACTGCCCCGAGCTTGAGACATACCCCCGGCCCTCCCAGTATCCGTCCAGGTACCACCACTCGTAATCCGCGGGGCCCGGATTGGTGATCACCACGGCCAGGCGATCGCCGGATTGGACACGGATGTCCGCGCCACCGAGATGGATCGACGTCATCTGCTCATTGAAGATTTGAGGGACCTCACCCGGCGGCAAGGTGCCCGAGAACAGAGCTGCGGCCGGATCTCGGATGGGCTCGTCCTGGCTGTCCACCCGCACGATTTCGACCGCGAGCGGCGTGGCATTGTCGGGAGCGCGATTGACACGGATGCGGAGATCGCTCAGCTTCCCCGTCCGGTCCACCGTGAAGGTCTGGGCACACGCGAGTCCGCCATGGATCTTCTGGCTCCTGCGCGTCTCCGGCGCCCATCTTTGATCGAGCGCCGCCAAATGCGCCGGTGCTTTGTATGGCTCTTCAATGCCATTGCCGGGCTCACCCTCATCGACGTCGATCTCCTCGGGTGCGACCGGCTCACCCTCATCGACGTCGATCTCCTCGGGTGCGACCGGCTCAACGTCGGCTATCGAGTGAATTGGCGCCTGCGGTGCGGCCGGCGCATTGGGCGCCTTCATGTATCTGAGCATCGAGAATGCCGGCCCAAGAATCTCTTCCAACTGAGTCCGGATTTCATCGCCCGATCGCTCGCACAGACTGCCCGATAACAGGAACTCCCGGAGCTCCGGAATGACCTGCTGGTTGGATTGAAGCTGTTCGGCGACCGCATTGACGAGCACGACCTGAGGGGCGATCTCCGACAACCCCTCGCTGATCCGGCCCTGGAGATCGGCCATCAACTTGTCACCCCCGGTTGCTTCCATGACCACGTCCATCGCACCGGCGAAGCTGTCGCTGATCGGACCCGTGACCTCATTGATCGCCTTGGCCGCCGGGCCGCTCAACTCGGCCGTCAAATCCATGCCCTGCACCATGTAGAGCAGCGCCTTGCATGCCATTTCCTTGAGGAAGCGCTCCGCCTCCTCGGCCAGCCATGTGACAGCTTCGACCGCGGCTTCCCAGGCTTGGTTCATCGCCAGCGCTGCTTGTTTTACCGCCTGTTGCATCAACTCGGCCATGAGTTCCGGATTGTTTGCCGCCAGTTCCGCTTGCCTGCGCAAGCGATCCGCTTCTTCAAAAGTTTGCTGGGCTAGAGATTGCATGCGGTTAAATGTATCTATTTTGTCGAGCTTTAACGCTTCAGCGGCATCCTCCACAACCTTTTGAGTGGCCTTTTCCGCGGCCCTTGCAGCGTCCTCGGCTTCCTTGGCGGCCGCTTCGGCCAACCTCGCAGTTTCCGCCGCGGCTTTTTTTGCGGCCTCGGCCGCCTCTCTAGCAGCCGCTTCCGTCGCCTTCTTTGCCGCCTCTTCGGCCGCCCTTTTTGCCGCTTCCGCCTTCCTTGCCGCCTCTTCCGCCGCCTTTCTTGCCTTTCGTGCGGCATTCTTTGCGCTGCTCACTATGCCGCGCGGCATCACACCGCTATAGGTTCCAGCAGCCTGCAGCGCGTCACCCCCGGGAAACAAGAGGACAACCATGTGAATATCAAAAAGCTCCCCCTTGCCGGGAATCGAAAGCCCAACAGGCCCTGCGATGTCCTGGTTATGGAGCATCACTTCAGCACTGAGCACATAGCCATCGTCATCGCCCAAGGGAATAATCCTCAGGCTTGCCCCATCACGCTGAAGTGTGTAATTCCCTGCTTCCAGAAATTCCATTCCGCCATCGACCGTTGGGAAATAAACGGGCTTCTGAAGCTCGATGGGCGCGCCAAACATTTGCGCACTCACGCCAACGGCGGCGAGCGAAAGCACCGCGACAAAAAGAATAAGTGCACTCGAATTTTTAGCAGCCATCTAACCATCTCCTCTTGGAATTATCTTGCCGCGTATTTACAAATGTCTGGGCGCTCATTCCTGGACCTGTAGCCTCACCGTGACAGCGTTCCAGTCCGGTGCCGGTTTCTGTTCCTGCAAGTCGTTCTCCGCAGTTTCGACAGCGTCGGATGCGTCGGCCACCACGCCCACTCCGCGAGTGACCACCCGGCGCATCAACTCATTCTGTAAACGCTGCAAGGCCACTTGAGCCGGCGACGCGGATGCTGATCTTCCCCCTCGCGCGCCGGTCTCGAGAATCCCATTGATCCATCGGCGGATAGTCTCCGCCGTTTCGCGATCCGTGCTGGCGAATACTTGGATGGCGTCTCCTCCCGCCGGTGCCTGGTAATCCCAAAAAAAGCCGGCCTCGTTCCCCTCCTCGAGAGAGTCGGGAATGCGCACCGTCGCGGCGCCTCTGACAAATCCTTGGGGGTAGAATCCGGCCTTTGAGTGTGGGTTGGGGAAGAGGAGGTTGACACCGCCTTGCGCGTCCACATCAACAATGGTCAGGTAACTGTCCGTGCTGACGCGGATCGCGAGCATCAGGCTGTTTTCATGGCACCGGGGGGCTCCGGGCTTGCGGATATGCAGGGTGTTGTTCGACTCCATACCAACGACGCGCGCGTCGATGTGGACGTCGGACGATGGGTTCGTCATCGCCACCAGGGACGATGCCATGAGCGACCGGGAGAATAGGCCGGCAAGGCGTTCGCCAACCGTCTCGTCGCTCTTCATGTGGAACTCATCGACAATCGAGAGGCCGGCCGCGTCGTAGACCCTGCAGATTCCCTCCTGCGCTTCCAGGAGGAACCACGCGAAGTCACCGGCGGCAACGAAATCAACGTCCGGAAATCGCTTATGAACCTCCGCCTCGATGCCGGCGCGCCGTTCCGGATCGGCAACCTCCCAGCGCGCGGTCACGCGCGTTGGCGGCGGGGCGTCGGACAGAATCACCGCTCTGCTCCCGAACCTCACCCCGGCATCGCTCGGTTCAACCTCGGCCATGACGTCCATCCCATCGGTCGCCACCACCCTCGCTGTCGCAATGCCTTCTCCCGGGTGAAATTCGGTCTCTTCCGGGGGGTAGATGGCCCAGTAAGTGTTTACGGAGGCGTTGAGTGTCGCCCCGCGTATCAGCCGCACGCGGCCGCCTGACTCCCGCTCCACCACCAGAAACGGCTTCGAGCAAGGCTTCCCACCCTCAATTGGGAAGAGCGGTTCTTCCAGCAGCACAGGTGACGCTTCAACCTGCGGTTCCGGAAAAGGAAGTCCGCCGAACCTTGCGGATAGTTGGTCGAAGACGCGCTGGACGCCTTCGTGAAGGTCACGGGGGGACACCCCGGGACCCGCTTCAGCGAGAGTCCTGGCGAGCGCATACGTGAAAAAACCCCTGAATTTGCCCTCGAGGGGACCGTCGAGGGCGTTCTGGTTTGATGCCGCGCCGGTCAGAAGCACATACCGCTCCGGCTTGTCGAGTGGCACGATATTCCGTGTTGCAATTTCGTTCTGCGGACGCTTGTACAATTCAGTCCGTGGGTCCGGCGGCACGGACCGATTCACGAAAATTCCGCGGGTCGCCGTGCCGGAATGGCACGAATCCAGTATGATGACGGCTTTCTGCGCGGGCAATCGGGCCAGGATCCCGCCCAACTCGTCATCCGTGATGTCTGCAATGCCGGGCGTTCGAGCATCGTGAGGAACGATGGTCTCGTCCCAATTGTCGTCCGGTTCGTCCCGGTTGAGATCAGGGACCTGCGAGCCGTGCCCGGAATAATGGATATAGACGAAGTCCTGAGGTGCCGTTTGCTCGATCAGTTTTTCGAATGTCTCGAGAATCGCGGCGCGCGTCGCCGCTGCATCGGTCAGGACGGTGACGTTCTCTTCCAAAAAGCCGAAGCGACTGGTTAAGATCTCCCGCATCGTCTCGACGTCGTTGACCGCACCGCGCAGATCCATGAATTCGTCGGTCATATATTCATTGATGCCGATCAGAATGGCCCGGCGGACGGGGGCGGGCTCGCCGGCCGGCTGGGCGAACGCGGTCGCCGACAGAATGAGCATCGCGAAAGCGACGGCTCCCGGGCCGTTGAGGATTCGTGCCATCCGGCCCCGGCATGATAGCGGGGATAGGATCCGCGGACTTGCAAGCATGGCCATAGCTCCAGACAGTGCCATGGCGGGCGCCCGTTTTTGTCTTTACGGGGGGGGCGCCCGTCGCTGTTTTTTCTTCTTGAAGTAATACCGCTCTACTAAAGAAGAATGGTCCCAAGGGATCTGCTTACCATCCGTCACCTTATACACATGCTTGCGAACATTCTTAAGCATGTCGCTGACTTCCGTCCCCGGCTTGCCAATGAACTCGAGCAAACCTTCCGTGAAGGGGCTGTGCTCCCCGGTACCGTCGAGCGCCACGTTTCCCGGTTGCGTGGCGAACGATATCAGAGTGCCCACCCCGCTCTCGACTTCCGCCAGCCCCTGTCCGATGACCTTCACCGCGCGTGTGTCATCGACGGCCAGTGACCGCCCGGCCGTACTGTCCGTTTTCAGCTCTTCCGCGAACGGGTTGTCCCGGCAGGCATCTAGAAAAATGAGGGTCACCCGCTTGTCACTCGCCATCTCTTTCAGCGCCTGATCAAGACTGACGAGTTGTAAGGTGAGATCGACTTCAGCGTTCGGGTCGAAGTCCACCGGAATCAAGTAGTTCTTTCCGTTGATCTGAAGACCGTGGCCCGCATAGTAAAAGACCGCGATTTCCGCGCCCTTGATGAGCTTGTTGAACGAGACCAGGTGTTCCTCGATTTCTTGCTTGGTGAGATCGCTGCCGTGAAGAACCTGGAAACCGAGCCCCTCGAGTTTCATCGCGAGCCCGGCGGCGTCATTCACGGGGTTCTTGAGCCGAGCTGTATGCTGGTACTGGCTGTTGCCGATGACCAGCGCGGCGCTGTCCTGCGCCAAAGCGGGTGTTCCCGGAAGACAGAGAGAGATCATCGGGAGAAGAATAATCCAGCAGGCGGATCTCAGCATGCTCTTTCCTTTGCTGGAAGCCGAACAGGTCTAAAATGTATATGACAATCCCAGCTCAGGACCGTGGAGCGTCGTGAACTGTGTTTGCTCGAAAACGTTTTCCTCTACGAGTACAAAGACCCTGTAGCGGGCACTGAACCCGAGCCGATCGCCGCTGTATTGATAACCGAGATTGGCGTCGAGGGACGTGTTGAAATGTTCCCCGCTGAGCTTTGGTTCGGGCAGGCCAAGAAACTCCAGAAAAGTCAGAGGCGGAATAATGCCCTGTTCAATCCGGCCGGTGGATTCCCATTCGGTGTAAGCGGCGCCAAAGATAAAGTTGCTGAAGAGGCGGTGGCGACCGCTGTCCGTCATCTCGCCGACCACGCCCATTCCGAACTCGAAGCCGAAAAATTCACTATCGAGATCCAAGATGAGGTCCGCGGTTGCATCCTGCGCGACGGAATTGTTAATCGCTAATGTATAGCCAACCTGCCCCGCCGACGTCTCGCTCCATGACGCGTAGCGAGGTCCGAAGAACAGCGAGAACCACTTGCCCGGAAAGGTGCGGCAGATGAGGAATTCGAAGTCCATCCGTTCGGCTTTGGTCGTCCCTTGAACGTCCGGGAAGGCCAGGCTGACCGGCACCGTGCCCACAAGGGGAATGAATACGCTGCTTTCGTATGCCGATCCTGGGATGAGGATATCGCCTTCGCCTTCACCATAGAATCCCGTTACCAGAAGGCTGTAGTTGGAAGCGAAACCGGGACGAATGGACAGAGTCGCGCCGAGCATGGGAAGTAAATAGACCTCTTTCCTGGCGATGGCCCCGGCAATCGGATCGATGGCTGAGAGCCAAGAACGCGCCATGACGCTGACTCCCGTTTCCTGCTCCATGTCGTACTGCGCGGCCGCGGGCGAGAGGAAAACCGCAAGGAACAACGCGGCACTGAGCCATGTGATGAGCATGGGTCCTTTCCCGGGGACGCCACGGGGTTTGTGCCGGCGCGTCGCCCGCCGGGTCCCGGAGGTGGCAAATCTGCTGACAGCCCAACGCATTGTCCTCGTCTCCTTCCCGCGCACATCGCGTATCATGAATCAATGATAAGCCGCGACAGAAGCACAGCGTCGTCTTCGCAAAGCCTACTCCTAAGCCTGAATCATGCCCGAGCCCCACGTCTATAGCAAGCAAAGGCGCGGGCATGGTCCGGGAGGATAGACGGCCGGCCTGACTTTGTTTAAGGGCGGTCAATGTGGTGGCGCCGGGAGGTGAACGGGAGTACATTTCAGACAGTGTGTCAACCACCTTCACGGTCAATGCATGGTGCATGGGAACCAACCAAAGCGGCCAGGAGGGTGAGAAGGAGTATTCCATCGAGGTTGAGGAGTGATCAACTGGCACCGATGAGCGAGGGTACGCTATGAAAGCTGCAATGGCGATGGCAGTTTTGGTTTTCTTGTCCCTGTCGTGCGGAGACATCCCCATTCACCGCGATCCGCCCTTGCCTGGACGCGGGGATATCGCGGAGATGATCTGGGAGACTAACGGAGGCGGTGACATAAAATTTGAAATCGCGCCTGCCGAGACAGGTTATGACATCCACGTGTCAAGAAACGCCTTCCGGGTCGTGGATACGTGGATCAGACTGACCGTCGTCGATCGAGATGTTTATCCCATCGTGCGGCAGATATTTGCCGGGGAACGAGACCTCTATCGGGACACTTTCAAACCACAGAACGAGACTGGAACATGGACGTCGATCACGCTGGTTAGTTCCAGTGGATCTCAGCACAAGATCGACCACATCAAACCAGGTGGGGATCTGGGGGTCCTGCCGCGCTTCGTTACCCGTGTCCTAGATGAGGGGTAACCTGCGCAGACCGTCAACGGCGTGAGCGAAAATCACATCCGGGACATAAGGAGTGAGAAAATGATTCCGAAATCCTATTTTCGAATGAGCTTGGTTCTAGTGACGTTTTTGGTTGGATGTTCCACGGTGCGGTACAGGGCGCCGACAGATTTTCACATTCCTGCATCATCCCACCGGAAGATTCCTCTGCGCGTCGGTCTGATGATCCCGCCGACTATGCCGCTGTTCACAATATACACGGATCCGATGGGCGCCGGGTACGCGAACTTTGAGATCGGTGAAGCCGTCGTGAATGGTGTTTGGAAAATGTGCAAACGGAATTTTGATGACGCTGTTGTGGTGCATTCTATGGATTTCGATGAGATCGACCAAGACATCGATGCGATCATGGTCCCTGATATCACAGACGCGTCCCTTCGCTCGTCTCCATTCGGCGATGGACCTGCGGTGGAGTTCTCCATAAGGGTTAAATTTGAATGCTTCGATCCGTATGAAAGATCGATCTGGTCGGACACCTTCTCCGGGAACGGCATCGGCGAAGGGGCGGAGCCAGGGGAGATCTACACCAACAGCATGCGGCTCGGCCTGGAGAACCTCTTCGAGAAAACCGTGGAAAAGATGCGCAAGAAGGAGTGGTGGCTGTCGATCGGCGATCCACATCGGCCGGATCGTCCGGATCGGCCGGATGAGCCCGATCATCCCGATCGGCCGGATCATCCGGGGCGGCAGGATGTGGTGGGGGGCTACTCCGATTCTTCGCCAGACGACCCATCGGCGCTGCATGCCGCGGAGTTCGCGGCGGCCGAGATCGCCCGGGAGCGCCCGGGAGCAAGGCTCAAACGGATCCTCCGGGTTCAGACGCAGGTGGTCGCCGGTAGGAATTACAAAATGAAGATTGAACTGGTCGATGGCTCCCTCTGGGATGTGGTCGTGTATAGAAATCTGAAAGATATTATGAAACTCACTCAGATGGAGCGAACGGGATAGACGCAGCGGTTGCAGTCCAGTTGTTGGTTTCTGCGGCTCCCCGGGCGCGGTCAAGATATTCAGCAACTCGTTCAATGACAATCAGCTAGAGGGATTATCCCACGTGTATTCACTCCGCCGCCAGGCTTCTTGAGAGGTGTAAAGATTACTGAATGCCTTTATATCAAGGAACCTCTAACTTGTTGTATAGCATTTCGTTATATCTAGACAAGATTCGAAATGGAATTATGTATAGACCTCCAGCATATTTGCCGTCATAATGCTGGCTTTGTATCCACGACGTCTCAATCTCCCATCGCGCTCCTTCTTCCTATTCGGTCCGAGGGGCACGGGTAAAACGACTCGGCTCGGCATGCAGTTGCCGAATGCCACATGGTTTGACCTGCTCGAAACCAAGAACCTTCTGGATCTCATGCGCAACCCCGACCACTTTAGGATCCGGGTCGAGGCTCTCGAGAAGGGATCCTGGATCGTCATTGATGAGATCCAACGCATGCCGGAACTCCTCAACGAGATCCACGCGATCATGAATCGACAGCCGGATAAATATCGTTTCGCTATCATTGGATCGAGCGCGAGGAAGCTGAAACGAGGTGGCGTCAATCTGCTCGCCGGTCGGGCGATCAATCGCCAGTTTTTTCCCCTCGTCGGAGACGAACTGGGTTACGAATTTGAGATCGATGATCTATTGCGATTCGGTACGCTTCCAGCCGTAGCGGCGGAAGATTCTGATGCCGACAAAATAAATGTATTAGAAGCCCACAACGCTAACTATGTGCGCGAAGAAATACAGCAGGAAGCAGCGGTTAAAAATCTCGACTCATTTACACGATTTCTCGAGATTGCCGGTATCCTGAACGCCCAAATGACAAACGTCGCCGCCATAGCGCGGGATGCCGCCGTCGCCCGCCCCACAGTGCAAGGTTACTTTCAGATTTTAGTCGACACACTGATCGGCACCTGGCTTCCGGCATGGCAACCCCGCATAAAGGTCAAGGAAGTTAAACACCCCAAGTTTTATTTCTTCGATCCGGGTGTTGTCCGCGGGGTAACGGGAAAACTTCGTGAGACCCTGGCAGCTGATGAAAGAGGATGGCTCCTGGAGACGGTCGTGCTGAACGAACTCCGCGCATGGATACAGATGTCGAACTACGGCGGCAAGCTTTACTATTGGCGTACTCCATCCGGTGGGGAAATCGATTTTGTCTGGGTGCGCGACAAGCAGGCCATCGGGATTGAAATTAAAGCGGGCGCGCAATGGCGGACGGAGTTTTCCCGATCTCTAAAAAAACTCAAGGAATCCGGATCACTTCAGAAATGCTTCGGTGTCTATTGCGGATCCCGGCGCTTACAGGATGGTCCGGTCACCATACTTCCCCTCAAGCAGTTCATGATGGCTTTGTCGAATGGGGATGTACTGCCTTAGCCTACAAATCAAAGCCCATATCTCTCTTCTTCACAGCGGGTCCGGCGCCGGAGAACGCCACGTTGTGTCAGCAACTGGCCACCGATCTGCGAACTCACAAGCATCCTCGACTCCGAACCGGGGACCGTGCTTCCGGGTCATCCCATCCTCTACGGCGCACCGAACGCCTCACCACATGTCGAGCGCTTCA
Organism: Candidatus Eisenbacteria bacterium; assembly: GCA_018831195.1. Classification (NCBI taxonomy): domain Bacteria; phylum Candidatus Eiseniibacteriota; species Candidatus Eiseniibacteriota bacterium. The sequence goes on from JAHJDP010000034.1 coordinate 81,005, forward strand.
ATAGGACACTGGGTCAGGAAGCGTTGAACCACTTTAACTTTCTCGGCATTAATCACATCCGCCGGGTCGTTTTGAAGACATGCTCATCAGTGCCGATGAAGGTTTAGCGGAATACAGAGCCTGTTGCGCGGATAATTCATTGCCAATCAATGAGTTATCCGACATATCCCGCCGGGTGTCTGCTTGCCCGAGGGGAGCTGAAATGTGGGCCATTTTGTGGTATACTCTATACAAAGCAACGGATTCGCCGAATCCCGGACATCCCCCGGAAACTTCTTGGATCGTCGTCGCTTATCAGGGAGGGTACCGAGATCAAGACAGCTCATCACATCTCAGCATTGGGACTCCTGCTCTGCATCTCCCTTCTCGCTTTGCCGGTCGCCGGATTCGGCGGCCCGGTTAACGGGCTCGAACCGCGCTCCGACGGCTCCTCCGGCTCACGTCTTCTCTACCGGGTCAACTGCGGGGGAGATACCCTGACCGATATCCATGGGGTGACCTACAGTCCCGACCGGGCCTGGAATGAGGGAATGGGGTACGGCTACATGGAAGGCGCCGCGACACTCACTTGGCATACGATCGGTGGAACCTATGATGAGCGCGCCTACCTGACAGCGCGTCATAATTTCTTCCGCTATCGCTTCGCCGCTCCCAATGACCAGTATCTCGTGACCCTGGAGATGGTCGATTATGAAAGCCACGCTGTGGGTCAGAACGCTTTCGATATCTGGATTCAGGCGACTCAGGTGCAGACCGGGCTCGATATCTTCGACCGGGTGGAACGTGATTATGTTTTGAAATACCGGTACCTCACAACGGTAACGGATGGTCTTTTATCCGTGACCGGTGTGCAATGGCCGCTGTCGCAGATCTCCACGATTGAGGTTCGTTCGGCTGAGCCGGATTTCGAGGCGCCGGAGATGCCGGTCATCGAGCAGGTTGTGAACAGCTTCGGCTGTGTTCTCCTGAATTGGTATGACAATACGGAGGAAGATCTTAAGGGTTACCGCGTTTATCGCCGCCAGCTTCCCTCGGGATCTTGGGGGCAGATCAATACCGAATTGAGCCTGGTCAGCCGGTATCTTGATTTTAACGCCGATCCCGATCTGGTTTATCAATACCGGGTCGCGGCTGTGGATGTCTACAACAATGTAAGCAACTACACCGCCGTGGTGGAAGCCCATCCTCTCCATCATGAGGAGACGCTGCTGCCGCTCTTTCAGGTCACCATTGATCCCGCCGATTATGCGCTGTTGACCGCTTACCCCGACAGCGAGCTTTATGTGCCCGCCATTGTGGCCGTGAACGACACGATCTACAGCGATGCCGAGATCCGCTACCGCGGAAATGTCATCCGCAAATTGATAAAGAAATCCTTCAAGGTGAAATTCTCCAGCGTGCATCCATTCCGCGGCGAGGCCCGGAAAATCAACCTTACAGCCGAGTTCCCGGACAAGACTTTGTTAAGGGAAGAAGAGGCTTATCAGATGTTTCGGGATACCGGCGTGCCGGCCCCGGATACGGAACCGATCCATCTCGTCATCAACAATTACAACGTTGGAACCTACTTGATGGTCGAGCATCCGGATGAGCATTTTCTTGAGAATCACAACCTGGAAGACAGCACTCTCATCTATAAATGTTATGACAGATTGGCGTTGCTGCCCGATTCAGCGGCCTATGAGGAGATGTATACAAAGGAGACCTTTGAAGACATAGAGAGCTGGGGAGACATTATTTCCCTGATCGAAATGTTAAATACGACGCCGTCTGCGGCGGTCTATGACAGCCTGATCCGCGTTTTCGA